>NZ_JBVJGW010000031.1:0-85690 GCF_055587105.1 Streptomyces sp. NPDC048461
CCGCCCCTCTCCCCGAAACCACCCCGCTCCACTCCAGCGAACCGCCGAACGGACGACCTGTCAGCACCCCACACAAGATCACCAACAGAGTCACGCCGTTCAGTTAGGCGTGAGGGCTGTTCGTCAAGACCGGTGAACAAGGCAGCGGAGCTGCTGTAGAAGAGGTCTGTCCTCCAAGACATCCTCACCACAGGGGCTCCGCTGTTGGAACAGGCTGCCATAGCAAGGACGGTCGGGGTAGCGGGCGGGGTGTTCGCGCCGGGCCATATCGGTGAACTGACCCGGATCGTTCCGTTCGAGATGGTTGACGAGGTGCTGGCGGAGACCGGTGCGGTGCAGCGCAGGGTCCGGCTGGTGCCGGCACGGGTCACGGTGTACCTGCTGCTGGCCGCGGCACTCTTCACCGGGCTGGGCTACCAGCAGGTCTTCGACCGGTTACGCGCCGGGCTGGCGGGCCTGGCGCCGGTCCGGCCCAGCGGCAGCGCTCTTCGCCAGTCCCGTCAGCGGCTGGGTCCGGCACCGATGAAAGCGCTGTTCAACCTGGTGAGCGGTCCCGCGGCCACGACCGCTGCCGCCGGGCGATGGCGGGGACTGAGAGTCGTCGCGGTCGACGGCACCCTGCTGCCGGTCCCGGACTGCCCGGCCAACCTCGCGGTGTTCACCCGCCATCGGCTCGGCAAAGGGACCTCGGGCTATCCGCAACTGCGTCTGGCCGCGCTGGTGGCCTGCGGAACCCGGTCGGTCATCGGGGCCGTGTTCGGGCCCGCCACGACCGGTGAGCTGGAATACGCCCGCCGCCTCGCGGTGGACCTGCGGGCCGGGATGCTGCTGCTGGGCGACCGGAACTTCGCCTCCGCCGCACTGCTGAACCATCTGGCCGCCACCGGCGCCGATCTGCTGGTGCGCTGCAAGTCCGGCCGGAACCTGCCCGCGGTGGCCCGCTGCCACGACGGCTCGGTACTGGCCCGGCTCGGTGCGCTGACCGTTCGCGTCATCGACGCCCAGATCAGCATCCGCACCTCCGCGGGCACCCGCACCGGCCACTACCGGCTCCTGACCACCCTCACCGACCCTTGCGCCCACCCGGCCGCCGAAGCCGACGGGTTCGCCGAATCTCGAAGGGGAAGCTACGGGAACCCGAAGGGCATCTCGCCAAATTATCGACTCAGACGTGTGGGTTCGCTGCTGAATCACGAGCGTTCGGGAGCCAATCCAGCATTCTGCGCGGCCCGAGTGCCGTCGATCACCGCGCGTCTCAGTCGTTCGCCTTGGTCCGCTCGGCGCTCTACCTGTGCCCTGTGTTGTTGCATCCGCCGCAATTTCCGGGGCCTGTCCGGGATCTGGATCAGGGCTCACGCCGGTGGTGGAAGCCGTCTAGTCTCAGGCGGGAATCGGATCGAGTGGGGGGCAATTTTATGGCGCGCGGACGAATAGCAAGCAGGCCGGTCGTTCACGCTATCGCGGTGATCGCGGTCGCCGTGATCGGCGTGGGCATGTATCTGTTTCAGCCCTGGAAGCTGTGGCAGGACGAGACGGTGCAAGAGGCCCTGCCCTCCGTGACCGCCACCGCCCCGGCCGTGTCGACCCCGCCCGGTGCGAGCTCGGCAACGCCGGCAGCGCCTGCGGTCCCGCAGGCCGTCGCAACGGGGCAGCTGATCAGTCATGAGCACACCACGACGGGCACGGTGAAGATTGTCCGCCTGGCGGATCGTTCGCACACGCTGCGGCTGGAGAATCTCGACACCAGCAACGGCCCGGACCTGCACGTGTGGCTGACCGACGCCCCGGTGAAGGAGGGCAAGGCGGGCTGGGAGGTCTTCGACGACGGCAAGTACGTCAGCCTGGGCAAGCTCAAGGGCAACAAGGGCGATCAGAACTACGTCCTTCCCACCGGTGTGGACCTCTCCCAGTACACGAGCGTGAGCATCTGGTGCGACCGCTTCAACGTTTCCTTCGGTGCCGCGGCACTCGACAAGGCCTGACAGGCGAATGAAGGCAAGCGGCCCGCCGACGGGAAGTCGGCGGGCTGCCCGGGCGGGCGCCGCAGGAGACCACGGCGGTGGCCGGCTGCCAGGTCGTCTTCCCGCCGGTGAACTCCACGCGGACGGGGTCGCCGGTGACCGGGTCGGTGGAGGTGATGACGGCGTCGGCGCCCAGCATGACGGGGATGCCGAGCGCGTCGATCGCGCACATCGACCACACCGCCGGCCCTCCGGTGATCTGCACGGCGTGCTCGGTGGCGGTGGCGGAGAACGGGTACGCGGCCTGGATCCGGCCGCTGCCGTCCAGGGTGAGGAAGTCCTCGGCAGCCAGTTCGGCGAATACCCCGCCGGCCGGTACGGAGAAGGGCTCGGCCGCCGCCTCCAGGTCTGGCGACCCTGGCGGGGCACCGGTGGCGGCGAAGGACCGCAGGACGGCTTGCTGCACTGCCCGCAGGCCACCCTCGACCGGGGCGAGGCGGCCCCGCCCCGCCCGCCCGGCGGCCCGGTCAGCACCGGTCGTGCCGAATACATGCCGCAGGTCCTCGATGCCGGGTGCTCCGTCGGCCGGGCCGTCCGCGCCGCGGTAGAGGCGGCAGGACATGCTGGCCGCTGTGTCCGGGCCGGCGAACGGATCGCGCCCGTCGACCAGCAGCGTCGGGGAGCCGTGCATGCCCCGGCGTTCGGCCTCCGCCTGATCGCCGACCACGTGATCGGTCAGCTCCAAGCCGGTGCGACCGGCGAGGACGAGGGCCAGCCGCTCTTTGAGTACCGGGCCGTTGGGGCAGTCCGGGACCGTCAGCATCTCCACGCGCATCACGGTCACCTCCAGGTCACGAGTCCCACGCTTGACCTTCCACCCCAATGGAAGGTCAAGGGCTACGGTGGAGGTATGCGCATCGGAGCCCTTGCCGCCGCCACCGGCACGACCACCAAGACCCTGCGCTTCTACGAGCAGGCCGGACTGCTGGCGGACCCGCCCCGCACCTCGGGCGGATACCGCGACTACCCGGCCCACAGCAAGACCCGGGTCGGCTTCATCCGCTCCGCGCAGGCGGCCGGCCTGAGCCTCGCCGAGATCCGCGACGTCCTGGCGATCCGCGACGGCGGCCAGCCGCCCTGCGGCCACGTCAACGACCTCCTCCGCCAACACCTCGCCGACGTCGAGCACCGGATCGCCGAACTGGAGGCGACCCGCGACATGCTGCGCGAGCTGACCCGCACCGCTTCCGCAACCGACCCCGCTGCCTGCACCGAGGGCGACATCTGCCGTATCCTCACCGTCCACTGAGCGAGGCATGGGGAACCCCGGCGAGGAATGCGGAGCCGCCGGCCCGCTGCCTGCTTCCAGGTCCTCGTCAACAGGGCCGACTACCCGCAGGCGTTCAGGATGTCGCGCGCTGTGCCCCTTGGGTCGCCTAGCCTGATCAGTCGCGGGACGCTACCTCAACCTGCGGCCCGCCCGCCGGATCCACTCAAGCCCCCGTCCCGCCCTCTGCTTCCTGTTATCGCGGCGCACGGCGCCGTGGAAGGCGCTTGCCGTGTTCCGGACCTACCTGCTGCCCGTCGAGGCCGCACTCACGCTCTTCCCGCTCCTCGCCGCTCTGATTCTGATTCCCGCGGCGATCCACGGCTACCGCCGCCGCGGAAGGGCCGGCGGCTGGCCGGTCCTGGTCTTCTACAGCTTCGTGTTCTACCTGCTGGCCGCAGTGCTGCAGACCGTGATGCCGCTCCCCGCGGATACCGACGCGCACTGCGCCGAGGTCCGGTACGCGGAAAGTCCGCAGCTTCAGCCGTTCGCCTTCCACGCCCGCATCGCCTCCGCCTCAGGCGGCGACTGGTCCGTGAGCACCCTGGCCGGGCTCGGTTCCACCTGGACCACCCTCCTCAACGCCGTACTCCTGCTCCCGCTCGGCGTCTATCTGCGCTACTACTTCCGGCAGCGGCTGCTCCCCGCGACGGTCGTGGCGTTCGCGACCTCACTGTTCTTCGAGACGACCCAGTACACCGGGCTGTGGTTCGTCTACGCCTGCCCCTACCGGCAGTTCAACGTCGACGACCTGAGTCTCAACACCGCCGGCGCCGTCGCCGGCTGGCTGATCGCCGGCCCCCTGGCCCGTCTGCTGCCCGCCAACGACCCCGAACGTGAACTCACCCGCTACGCGCACCGCGTCACCCTCACCCGCCGCGCCCTGGCCTTCCTCACCGACCTCGCCGGCTGGCTCGTCATCTGGACCCTGACCACCGGCCTCCTGGCCGTCGCCACCGACTGGCCCACCGGCCGCCGCTACGCCCTCCCCGCAGGCGCCGCCCTCGGATTCGTGTGGTTCTGGCTCCTGCCGGTCCTCTTCGCCACCACCCCCGGCAAGCGCGCCGTACTCCTGCGCCTGGCCCGGCCCGACGGCAGCAGACCGGGATTCTGGCGGATCACCGCACGCGCCTGGACCCGCTACTCACCCCTCGCCCTCGCCTGGCTGGCCATCGCCCACCACACCAAGACCCTCACCCTCCCCGAGCCAGCCGGTGCCGTACTGCCGTATGCGGCCCTGCTCGCGGCCGTGGTCGTCATGATCCGGCGCGACAGACTGGCCTGGTACGAGCGCTGGTTCGACATCGTCAACCACCCCACCCCGGACGTGGCCTCGCGCTCTCCCGCGCGGACACCTATCCCGGCGGGACGCGTGGAGATTCCCGCTCCGGCGCCCAGCCGGCGGGCGGACAGCGTCGAGACCGCCACCGCGCAGGATCCGGAGTGCTCTCCCTGAGGGACTCGCCGCCGGGCGGAGGACGCGCGGGCGAGGCGGATCCCCGGGTGTGACCTCTCGACCATCGACATAAAGGGGCCAGTGATCGCAGGCGGGCGCGGAGGTCAGTTCGTCTCCAATGCCCCACCTGTCGCCGGCCTTCGCGGCACAGATTGAGGTGCGGGTGGGGCTCCGGACGGATAGGCAGTCCACTTCTCTCGAATTGGACTTCGTGTAGCTGTGATTGGCGTCGATACATTCGCGGAATGCGTATCCACGTCGTAGACGCCTTCACTGACCGTCCCTTCGCCGGGAACCCTGCGGGCGTATGCCTGCTCGACGCCGAGGCCTGGCCCGAAGATGCCTGGATGCAGCGGGTTGCTGCCGAACTGAACCACTCGGAGACCGCCTTCGCGCGGCAGCTCCCCGTCGGTGACGGCGCCGACTGGGAGATCCGCTGGTTCACCCCGCTCGTCGAGACCAACCTGTGCGGCCATGCCACATTGGCCACGGCGCACACACTGCGGCGGGAGCGAGGGGCTGTCGGCGCGCTGCGCTTCCGCAGCCGGTTCAGCGGCATCCTCACCGCGCACGCACAGGAGGACGGCAGCATCACCCTCGACTTCCCGGCCGCACCCGGCACCGAAGTACCGGTACCGGAAGGCCTGCCGGAGGCCCTGGGAGTAAAGCCGGAGGCCACCTTCCGCACCGGTGCCCTCCGCGATCTGCTGACCGTCCTGCCCGACGAGGCCACCGTCCGCGCCGTGACCCCCGACCTCGACGCGATGGCCGACGTGACCCGCCGCGAGGATCTGCGCGGCGTCATCATCACAGCCCCGGCGCCCGGTGCCGGCCTGGCTTACGACTTCGTCTCCCGCTTCTTCTCACCCGCCGAGGGCATCTCCGAGGATCCGGTGACCGGCAGCGCCCACACTGCACTGGCCCCCTACTGGTCGACGCGGATCGGCCGCGACGGGCTCACCGGCCTACAGGTATCCGCGCGCACCGGGCTGGTCAGGACCGCCGTGTACGGTGACCGCGTCCATCTCACCGGGCACGCGGTCACCGTCCTCGACGGAACCCTGCACGCCTGACTGATCGACTGCGCGGCATCGGCTGCACGCATGGGCGAGGGAATCCAGCACCATTGTGTGACGACGCAGTTGGACTCCCTCGCCACCGCACCGTAGGCGAAGGCCGAGGACCTGCCGAAGGGCTCACCGCATCGCGCGCCGTGGCAGCTGTCCGTGCGGGTCGCCCCGTGACTCGCCGATGCCGAGCTGCCTCGATGACCTAGGGTGCGGCGACGACGACGGCGTAGCCGCCGGAGCCGAGGAGGTGGGCGCCGGGGATTTCCTGTTCGGCGGTGATGAGGCGGTGGATGTGGCCGGTGGTCTCGTCGAAGTCGATGTCCTGGAGTATGCCGAGATCCTGTCCGGCCTCGGTCAGGATCCGTTTGCCGATGGGGTCGTGGAGGTGGCCGGCCAGGAGCTGGGGGGCTTCCTTGCTGTCCTGGAGTTTGTCCGGGGAGCGGACGGTGACCGCGTCGGGGCCGAAGGCATAGATGTGGTTCCAGGTCACCAGGTTTCCGGAGCCGTGGGACTTGAGTGTCAGTGCCGCGATGCGGGCGGGAGCGGGGGCGATGGCGTATCCGGTCACGGTGGCGAGGGTCTCGGCGGAGACCAGCGAGATGACGGGGCGGCCGGTGGCCTGGCTGGACAGCATCAGCTCTCCTGCTCGAGTCGGGCCTTCAGGCCGTGTGAGGCTTCGGGGAAGCCGGACAGGTCTCCGGCGGTGAATTCTGCGACGGTGTCCGGGACGACGACCATCTCGCCGGAGACCGCGACGGGCCTGATGACCGGCAGCAGGACCCGGTGATGCCCTTGCGCAGAGGATTCGACTTCGTATCCGGCCACGACGGGCTTGCGTCCCATCGCGATGATCACGTCGACGATCCGGCCGAGGTCGGTGCCGCCCTCGGTCATGATCCGGGCGCCGAGGACATCTCCTCCGGAGGACTTGGCGTCCTTGGCCGCCTGGTCGTCCTCGGCGAGCGCGTTCTCGTCACGAATCATGACGGCGTCCGGGCCGAGCGCATGGACACGGCTCCACAGCAGGTCGCGCTTGAGGGGGCCGGCGAGCAGCCCCCGCCCACTCAGCGTGAAGCAGCGGACACTGCCGCCCGCGGCGTCGAAGACGATGTCCCTGACCTGCGCGACGTCATCCCCGCCGAGGGTTACGACGGGGAGTTTGGCGATCTCACTCGCCCGTACGTAGCCGCTCATGAGCCCGCGCCCTTACCGCCGCGCGGGCGTTTGCCCGCCACGATGACCCCGCCGCCGCGGCGTCTCGCCTGGACCGCGAGAAACGAGCCTGCCAGCACGGCCAGCAGCGCGAGAGCGACGACGATCCAGACCCACCAGTCCACGGCGCCACCTCCCAGGCTGTCGGCGGCTGCCGCCGATGGCCTCACAGCCAGTATGCGGCGCGACTCCGTCTGGTGTCGATGCCGCCGCAGGCACACCTTGACAGTCGACGGGACAAGGCCGAGCGATCGGGACCGACCCTCTGCGCCGCGGGATCCGCGACGGTGGCCGGCGGGCCTGCTAGCCGCGTGTGAGCGCCGCGTCCTGGGAGGGATTCTCGCGACGTGTCCTGTCTTCGAGCAGGCGCCGGAAACCGGCCAGGGCGAACCGCTCGCCCGTGGAGGAGCCGGGCCCGGGCATCCCCGCGATCTGCGCCATCAGCTCCTGGGGCTGCCAGCCGACCGCGAGCACCCGTGAGGACTGGACGGTGGAGCACCGGTTCCGTTCGGTGGTGGAAGTCCTGGACGGTGCGCCTGTCGCCGAGGTCGCCCGCCGGTACGGGGCGTCGCGGCAATCGCTGCACACCTGGTTGCGGCGGTTCCGCGAGGGCGGCCGGGACGGCCTGAAGGACCGCTCGCGCCGTCCGCATTCCTCGCCGTCGCGGGTGCGGGAGGCCCTGGCCGAAGCCGGCCAGTCCCCTGGCCGGGCGCATGACAGGACCCGGCCGGGGTGATGGTGACTACGGGCCCCGGCCGGGTCCTGCGTGCGTGGGCGGACGGCTCAGAGCTCGTCGTCGCGCAGTTCGTCCTCGTCGCGCTCGCGCGTCGTCTCGTCCTGGCGGCGCCGCCCCGGCTCCTCGGGGCTCTTGCCCCGCCCTGCCTGGCCGGCGCCGGGGTGGACGGGATCTGGGCCCGGGTGGCGCAGGCGCTCCTGCTCCTCGCGGCCCTTGCCCGGTTCTGGGCGCTTGTCCTGCATACCGTCCATGACGGCGACTCCTTGATGCGTGGGGTCAGTGATTCCTCCCTCTCACGCTCACACGGACAGTCACGATCCGCACCATTTCGGCTACGGATCGTGGCGCACGGGTGACGCCGTGCGCCAGGGCGGGGCGTCGGAACGCGGGCCGGGCCTACGGCGCCGAGGATGAGCGCGATCCCCGCCCGCCCACGCCGTCAGGAGCCGACCGCCATGTTGGAGCGCACGCTGCGCAAGGACCGCACCGAGGTCACCTTCGTCCTGCCCGCCGACTCCCCGCCCGGCCCGGTCAGCGTGGTGGGCGACTTCAATGGCTGGCAGCCCGGCGTCCACACCCTGAGGCCCCGCAAGGACGGCAAGCGGGCCGTCACGGTCGAGCTGCCGTCCGAGAGCATCCACTCCTTCCGGTATCTGGCCGCCGGGGACTACTGGTTCAACGACGAGAGCGCCGGCGACCGGGACGGGCCGAACAGCCGCCTGCACACCTGATCCGGCCCGAAGGAGCCGTGACGGGGGAAGGCCTGAGGCGTTGATACCGGCGACACGTGCCCCCGGCCCACCACCCCACGGGCCGGAATCCGTGTGACGGTCCTGCCACCGCCCGGCGGCAGGGCCGTCTTCACACGGCGGGCGCGCATGACGGAACGGTCACGCGCCGCCACATCGGCCGCCCGGGTTCGTTGGACCGGGGCATGGAGCAGAAAGCCGTTTCGCCGCCGGAGCCGGCCGGATTCGCCCGGCTGGCCGAGGAGTTCCGGCAGGCATCCGATGCGCCGATCTACGACGGCGTCGAGCGGCAGTGGCTCGCCGAGGGCCGGGAAGTGCCCCGCCGTCCGCGGCTGTCGTGGGACAGCGGTGCGCGGGGAACGCCGACGACCTGTTCCGGCGTTTTTGAAGCGGTGCACCTCACCGCGGCGGGTACAGCCGCTCCCGCAGGTACAGAAGGGCCGTAGTGTCCGCGACGGCGGCCAGAGCGGCCAGCAGAGTACGGATGGCCGCGTCGTCACCGTCACGGACTGCCTGCACGATGCGCTCGATCGTCTCGCGGACACGGGGTTCCATGCCTGCCGGACCGGCCGTGGCCCAACCCTGACCGGCCGGTCCGGCAGCCTCGCCCGGCCCGGCACCCCCCGGGGCGCCTGGCACTGCCGTCATATTCTCCCCAACAGATCGCGACCGTACCAGGTAACGGCCGCGGCCCCGGCGCGGTTCAGCCGAACGCGGCCCCACGTCAGTCCTCTCCCGCAAGGACCCGGTCGGCCGCGTAGTGCGGGCAGGACAGCACATGCCAGGTCACCGTCAGTCGGCCCCCGGCCGCGGCGATCGTACGCGCCTGGCCGTCGGCCGGGCCCGCCGCGCAGTACGAGCACACCAGGGTTTGCGTTCTCAACTCAACCGTCACCCGTCGATCCTGCCCCGTCGACGGGTCCGCGAAGAGAGGGCCGCGCCGCCCCCTGTCACCCGCGGGCCACGCACTGGCCGCATCACCCCGCCCGTGCAGGGCGGGGGCGGCCCGTACACCCGCAGTGGCCTGCCCGGCCGGGCTTGCGGCCGGGGTCAGGCCGGGGCGAGTATCGAAACGGGCCATCACCCCGGCACGCCGGGGGCCGGCCGCGCATTCAGACCGCTCATGGTGGCGAGGTGAGAAGAGTGCAGGGCGACTTCCACATCACGATCCGGCGCTACGGGCCGACCCTGCACCTCACCCCGGCAGGAGAGCTGGACCTGGACTCCGGGCCGGCCTTCGAGCGGGCGTGGCTGGCCCTGGACGACCAGGTCGCGGTGGTGGCCTGTGACATGCGCCGCCTGACGTTCATCGACGTCACGGGCCTGCACCGCCTCCTCGGCCTCGCCGCCCACCTCCACACTCGCGGCATCGGATTCTTCGCCTACAACTGGCAGCGCCAGCCCCTGCGGCTCCTGGACCTCACCGACCGCCTCGACCAGACCCGGCCGGGCAACCGCCTGGCGCCGACCCGTCTGCTGCGCCGCACGCTACGTCAGGCGCCGCTACCGGGCCGTGCCCCGCACCCGGCGAGGGCCGGCCACCGGCCGCCCGCTCTGCCCGCCGGCGGTCTTCCGTCCCGCTAAGCGGTCTCCAGGAAGTGGGGTGCGTTTCCGTATCGGACGACGTGCCTCTCCCGCCGCCGCCGGACCGGGAGCCCGAGCCCGGGCCGGAACGGGGTGGTGGTGCCGTCAGCGAGCCGTTGTCCGCGCCGTTGTCATCGGCCTGGAAGAAGCCGTCGGCCTCGGACAGGAGCCGTTCCCCCTCAGGGGTCTATCCGCTGCGCCGCCCGGCCGCTGCGGCGGGATGTCGCCGCGGGGGCGGCAGCGGGCCGTGGTCGGGCGGGCTTCGTCTCGTACGCCGACTTCGAAAGGCGGCACGCCCGTGCACCGAGCCCGATTCCTCGCCGCGGTCGTCCCGTCGCTGCTGGTGGCTGCTCTGGGCGGCGCGAGCGCTGCGGCGCCCGCCACCGCTGCGCCTCTGCCGAACCCGCACCACAGTGTTCCGCACTGCATCGCGGCCGACGGGACCGACGTCAACGCGCTCTACGACGTGAAGGTACGGATCATCGGCCCGCCGACCTGCCGCGAGGCCTACGAGAAGGAGAAGTGGGTCAGGGTCGTGTCGGGCTGGTCCACGGCGCCGAGCGCCGCGGTGGCCGTATACCCCGACGGCTACACGCCGTCCCGTCCGGAACCGATCGACGACTTCAACTCCAAGTTCGTCAGCGCCACGTACATCACGGACATCGGGACGGCCCAGGAGAAGAGCGTCACGTTCACGAAGAAGCAGGTCTTGCGCACCGGCCTCGTCGGCTCCGACGGCCTGCCGTACTCGGTCCCCGTCTCACTGCCGTTCAAGGGGCTGCCCCTGGGCCCGCACACCAACACCGTCCTCTTCACCCTCACGGCGGAGCACTGCGACGGCCTCGGGACCGACGCCGAGGAGCCTCGTCACGGCCCCGACTCCGCGCCCGGGCGTCGGGCATGAGCAACGGTTCGATCTCGGATCACCCCCTGCCAGTGGCTCGATGCCGTCCGCACCGTTGTCCGGATATAGACGCTCAAAGCATGCTGTTCGCGCAGGCACCACTCGATGCCCACCACTGGCGGAATGTGCCGGTGCACGGCCACGAACACGGGAGGTGTCCGGAGCCGCGGAAGCTCGACGAGCTGGGCGCGGGGGCCGTCCCGGATCGGTCGGTCCTTCCGGCCGGAAGAGCTCGCAACTGGATGCTGGCCCTGTCCGTGCTCACCGTCGTGTCAGCGGCGCTGGCCATGGTGTCGAACTAACAGGTCAAGAACCACGCTGTTGATCCGAGGAGGGCGCGGCCCGCGGGATGCGGGGAGTGGTGGTTCATCGGGCGGATCGGTGACCGAACCAGTGTCGGTTGCGGTGGGCACACCGCTCCGGGTTCGCCCCGTAGCGCCGCCGACCAGCTGGCAGGTTCAGGCGCAGGGGAAGGTGCGGGCTGCCGTCTCGGCTTTCAGCCGGTAGGTGCGGAACCTCGCCTGCACGAGCTCGATGGCGGTGTCGAGGGGGAAGATGTGGCGGGTGACGAGCTGTTCTTCGTTGTCGGCTCCCACGGGGTGCCAGTAGACGCCGTCGGCGGTGATGGTTATTTCCGGGATCAGGGTCTGGACGGTGAGTTCCAGGCCCTCGTCGGCGGCGCCCTCATGGGCGAGGGGGCGGACCACCTGGTTGTCGCGGGCGATGCCGAGTGAATCCAGGAAGGATCGCAGTTGCCTCTCCTCGTGTCGGTCGTCGGTGGTGAGGGTGGCGGCCACCCGCACGGTGAAGCCCTCTGCGAGGGCGGTGCGGATGCCGGCGACGGCTTTTGCCCAGGTGCCTTTGCCGCGGTGGGAGTCGTGCAGGTCGGGGGTGGCGGAGTCGAGGCTGATCTGCAGGGTGAGCCGTTCGCGGGGCATCGCCTGGAGGATCTGGAGCCGGTGTCCGCGGAAGAGCATGCCGTTGGTGAGGAGGGTGGTGGGCAGCGCGGCGGTGCATGCGGCGACGATCTGGTCGAGGTCGGGCAGGATGAACGGTTCACCGCCGGTGAGCAGGATCTCCAGGACTCCGGCGGCCGGGGCTGCTTTCGCGATCTGCTGGACGCGGTCCACGCCCAGGGCTCGCCGCTCTGTTTGTGGTGAGGATCGGGCGCAGCAGTAGTCGCAGGCGAGGTTGCAGTCGAAGTTGGTGTAGAGCCACAGGCGTGCCCCGGGACGGCGGTCTTCGGGCAGTGCTGCGATGGGGTCGGGCGGGCGCCCGCGGCGGATGGTGATGCTGGTGTCGTCGGCGGCCACGAGTGTGTTGCCGGTACGGGCGCACCAGGCGGCGGCCAGTTCCGCGTCGCCGGGTGAGGCGACGGGCAGTGTGATCGTATCTCCGTCGGCGGTTGCGGAGACTTTCTCGAGCAGCTCAAGGATCACCATGGTCACCACCGGGCCGCGATCTGTTGTTCCTCAACGGCCTGGAAGAGGTCGGCGTAACCGTCGAGCTGGGGGCGTACCCAGCGTGTGAGGCCTTCCAGTTCGAGGATCCGCCGGTGTTCGGGGTTGTTCCAGTCCATGGCGAGCAGGTGCGTGGTCCAGGCGTCGGCGCGGGTGGTGTCGAGGGTGTCGAGTGCGGTGAAGTTGCAGTGGCAGTAGGCGGGGCTGGTCCAGAACGCTTCGAGGGCGTCGGGCATGAGTTCGTTCCGGCCGATGGATTCCCAGGTGGTGATGCCGATCGCGGCGGCGTCGGCGTCGCCGTCCAGGACGGCCCGGATGGCGTCCAGTTCGCTGCGGCCGGTGTCGCCGTGTTTTCCCAGGTCGCTGTCGATGCGCAGGAGTTCCACGTCGCCGTTGGTGATGCCTTCGCGGCGCAGGTAGTGCAGGGGCAGGATCGCGGCCTGTGCGGAGTCGCGGCTGCCGAGGGCGAGCCGTCGGCCTCTGAGGTCGGCGGGGCTGCGCAGGCCGGCCCCGGCGCGGCAGACGAGGTGGCTGCGGAAGGTGAGGTCGGTGTCGCGCATGGCCAGCGCCCGGGCCCGCTCGCCGCTCTGGAGGACGGTTCGGACCCAGGCAAGGTTGGTGTTCCAGGCGATGTCGATGGTCCCGGCCAGGAGTGCGTCGACCTGGCGGCCGTAGTTGGAGAAGAGGACGAAGTCCATCTCGACGGGGGCGGTGCGGTAGTAGTCGCGGATGCCTTCCCAGATGGGCACCACGTTGGGGGTGTAGGCCACCGCGCCGACGACCAGCGGTTCCATGAGGTCCTCCTTGCCGGGTGCGGCGTGTGGGCGTCCGGTTCAGCCGAATACCGGCTGGCCGGTGATGGCCTTGCCGTAGAAGTCGTACAAGACGTCGGCGGTGGGGGCCATGACGTGGCCGGCGCGGGCGTCGCGGAAGAACCGTTCGATGGCCAGGTGCTGGGAGAAGGCGGCGCCGCCGCAGACCCGCATGGCGTCGTCGGTGACGGTCAGGGCGGTGTCGTTGGCCAGTGCCTTGACCCCGAGGACGTACAGCGGGGTCTGCTCGTCGGGTGCGGCGATGCTGGCCGCCGCGGCACGCAGGTAGGCGTGTGCGGCTTCCAGCTGGAGCGACATGCGGGCCAGGCGGGCGCGGATGGTGGGCAGCTCGGCGAGCCTCTGGCCGGTGTGCTGGAGGGTGGCGCCGCTGGTGTGGCGCACGGCTGCGTTCAGGGCGGCGCGTGCCAGGCCGAGGGAGACGGCGGCGTTGCCGAGGTTGAACCAGGGCATGACCGTCTCGGTCATCAGGGTGAGCCCGCTGCCGGAAGCTCCCAGGCGCAGGGTGTCGGGGACCGTCATGTCGAATCGCATGGGAGCGGAGGCGTTGCCGCGCAGGCCCAGACCGTGGAACGTGCCGGTGACGGCTACGCCCGGGGCGTCTGCTTCGATGGCGTACAGGTCGACGGTGCCCGCCTCGTCGGCGGAGAGCACGGATGTGATGTACATCTGTGCGTGTCCGGCGGAGGTCACCCAGCTCTTCTCCGCGGTGAACTGCGCCTCCTGGCCGCCATTGCGTTTGGCCTGGGAGATCGGCGCCCAGAAGTGCGAGCGGGAGCCGGGTTCGCTGAACGCCAGCGTGGCCAGTGCCCTGCCCGTGGCCAGGTCGCCCGGCAGGTCCGGCATCCCCGGCGGTGCCGCGGCCAGTACCGTCATGGCACCACTGATGTGCATCAGGTAGACCATGGCCGTCGATCCGCAGACGCCCGCCAGCTCGGCCGTGACGTGGGCGAACTCTTCCGGGCCGGCTCCCAGCCCGCCCTCCCGCTCGGGCAGTGTCAGACCCAGCAGGCCGGACGCGCCCAGAGCTGCGACCGCTTCTTCGGGGAACCGGCCGTCCGTGTCAACGGCCGGCGCGTGTTCCGTGGCGGTGGCCAGGACGGGCTGCAACAGACTGTCGACGTTCATGCGGGATCGCGCCTTCCCGTGGAGGAAGTGGGGGCATCACGGTCGTCGGGTGCTGTGGTGAGGCCGAGGGCGACCAGGCCCACGGCGAAACCGAGCAGCAGGGCGACGGTGGAACCGTCGCCCCCGAGCAGGTTCGCACCGGTCCAGCCGATCTGCACCAGCTGCAGGACGGCGGCCGCCAGGAAACCCGCCCCGGCCAGGACGATCAGCGACCGCACCGCCAAGAGCCCCGCCGTCACGGCGCCGGCGGCCAGGAGCAGCAGCACCAGCGTCCCTGTCCCGCCCAGCGAGACGATCCCCCACGGCGGGCCGTCGGCGATGGCCAGGACGCTGCTCGCCGCAGCGCCCACGCCCAGGCCGGCGGCAGTGCGGCCGATGGCGGATCGCGGAGTCTGCATGGCAATCCCTTCCTTGGTTCACGATGCCGCGAGCAGCACCCGCGACAGCCGGCCACCGCGTTGGCGCCACACCGGGCGCAGGGCGCCGTCCACGCCGTAGGCGCGGCCCGCAGCGGTGGCCAGCAGCGCCAGGTGCACGGCATACATGAGGAAGTACGACCAGAACCACTCGTTCGGAGTGTTCAGGACGGAGAACGTGATGGCGGTCGTCTGGGCCAGCCCGACCAGCGCCCAGAGGCGGGTCGCCAGGCCCACCAGGAGGAACGCGCCCAGGCATGCCTCGATCGCGAAGGCGCCCCAGGCGAACACCGCGAAGTTCGGAATGATCACGTGCTCGACCAGCCACGCCCACGGGGCGAAAACCTCGTTGTCGACCCCTTTGAGGGTCCAGGCGTACAGGTCCTGCGGAGGGTCGGACTTGTTCCCGAAGCCCGGCGGGTGCTTCCAGGAAAGGTTCTGGATCCACAGCAGGCCGACCGTGACCCGGCACACGGCCAGGAGCACGCGGGAGAGGCGGGACGAGCCCAATGGCTCCAGGCCGGGAGCCGAGGACCGGTTGGTAGCGGCCATGCGAACGACCTCTGATCATGCTCCGAGAACGTGAGGATCATCTGCCGTACCTCCATCCACTCACGCTGCCCCGGACACGGCAAGCCGCAGAGCCTTGCGATGCGCGAACGGCAGGGCCCCAGTCGGCAACACTTCCGGGAACCGGTGACCTCCCGGCGCGCGACCGGACGGCAGGCAGTCGCAGCGCCTAGCGTTCACGGTCATGCGTGTACTTGTCACCGGGGGCGCTGGCTTCATCGGCTCACACGTCGTCACTGCGCTCGCCGCCCGCGGCCATGAATCCGTCGTACTCGACGCCCTGCTGCCCTCGGCCCATCCGACCGCTCCCCAGCCACCCGACGCGGCTGCGGACTGGATCCACGCGGATGTACGGGACCGGGCCGTGCTCGCCCGGGCGCTGCGCGGCGTGGACGCGGTCTGTCATCAGGCGGCCATGGTGGGCCTGGGCAAGGACTTCGCCGACGCGCCCGCCTTTGTGAGCTGCAACGACTTCGGGACTGCCGTGCTGCTGGCCACGATGGCGGAGGCCGGGGTCTGCCGGCTGGTGCTCGCGGGATCGATGGTCGTGTACGGGGAAGGCCGCTACGACTGCCCCCGGCACGGGCCCGTGCACCCCGGGCCACGTGCGGCAGCGGATCTCGATGCCGGGCGTTTCGAGCCCTCCTGCCCTGACTGCGCCGCCGAGCTGGTACCCGGACTGGTGGACGAGGACGCACCGGCCGATCCGCGCAATGTGTACGCCTCATCCAAAATCGCCCAGGAGTATCTGACAGCCGCGTGGGCGCGGGCGACCGGCGGGCGGGCCGTGTCGCTGCGCTATCACAACGTGTACGGGCCGGGGATGCCGCGCAACACCCTGTACGCGGGTGTGGCGTCCTTCTTCCAGTCGGCGCTCGCCCGGGGCGAGGCGCCGAGGGTCTTCGAGGACGGCGGGCAGCGGCGGGACTTCGTGCATGTACGGGATGTGGCCTCGGCCAACGTGCTGGCGCTGGAGGCCCTCGCCGGCCGGGAGCCGGGCGTGCTGAGCGCGTTCAACACCGGCAGCGGCGAACCGCACACCGTCGGGGAGATGGCGACGGCGCTGGCCCGGGCGCACGGCGGCCCAAAACCCGTGGTCACCGGCGAGTACCGGCTGGGCGACGTACGGCACATCACCGCGTCCTCGCAGCGCCTGAACCGGGAGCTGGGCTGGCGGTCGGAGACCGGCTTCGCCGAGGGAATGGCGGAGTTCGCACGCAGCGGCCTGCGCGGGACATGATCTCGAAACCAGAGGACCGGCCGCCGCGTTCCGTACCGCCGGTCGGCCCTGCCCGCCGCCTCCTCGAACGCGGAAGTCCCTGTTCGACAGCGAGACCGGCTGTTGCCGCAGCAACCCCGGACTGTTCCTCAGGGCCACGGCGCGGCACAGCCCCTCCCCCCAGCCCGTGGTGAGCATGATGCGCGGCACGGGCCTGCCTCGGACCGGTCACGCGCTGCCCGGTGCCGAGGTCCGACGGCCTGGAGCCGACGACACGTCGCGGGAATCTCCACTCCTGAAATTTCCGGTTCTGGATGCGTACGGTGAGGACGTGACCGACCCGCATACGACGATGGTGGACGTCGTCCTGCCATGCCTGGACGAAGCCTCCGCCCTGCCCTGGGTGCTGGAGCGCATCCCGCCCGCCTGGCGCGCGATCGTCGTCGACAACGGCTCCAGCGACGGCTCAGGGGCTATCGCCTCCGCGCTCGGCGCGAGCGTCGTGTACCAGCCGGAGCGTGGGTTCGGTGCCGCGTGCCAGGCGGGGCTGCTTGCGGCGGAGGCGGAGTTCGTCTGCTTCTGTGACTGCGACGCCTCCCTGGACCCCGGGCTGCTTCCCGCCTTCGTGCAGGAAGTGGCGGACGGAAAGGCAGACCTGGTGCTGGGGCGACGCCGGCCGCAGGGGCGCGGGGCATGGCCTGTTCATGCGCGGGCCGGGAATCTGGCCTTGTCCTGGATGGTGCGCCGGCGCACTGGGCTGCGGCTGCACGATCTGGGGCCCATGCGTGCCGCCCGGCGTGAGCCGCTGGTCGGCCTCCACCTCACTGACCGGCGCAGCGGCTACCCGCTCCAGATGGTCCTGCGCGCGGCCGACGCGGGCTGGCGGGTCAGCGAACTCGACGTCCCCTACCTTCCGCGTGCGGGGAGGTCGAAGGTCACCGGGACCTGGCGGGGTACCTGGCACGCGGTGCACGACATGCGCACGGTGCTCTCGCAGCCGCCGCTGCCCGTCCCGGCATCCGGTGGGGAGGATGCGCAGTGACCACGATGCTCATCCTTGCCAAGGAACCGGTGCCCGGGCGGGTGAAGACCCGCCTTACCCCGCCGTACACGCCCCAGGAGGCGGCGTTCCTGGCCCAGGCGATGCTCACCGACTCCCTGCAAGCAATGCTCGCGGCCCCCGCCGAGCGGCGGGTGCTGGTCCTCGACGGCACACCTGGACCCTGGCTGCCGACCGGCATCGAGGTAGTGCCGCAGGGGCAGGGCCGGCTGGATGAACGGCTGGCCGCGGCATTCGGGATGCGCACGGGTCCGGCCGTACTGATTGGTATGGACACCCCGCAGGTCACCCCCGCCGTCCTGGCGCCCGCGCTGGCCGAGGACGCCTGGCAGGGCTGCGACGCATGGTTCGGCCCGGCACTGGACGGCGGCTTCTGGGCGCTGGGACTCGCCGAACCCGATCCCGCACTGCTGCGCGGGGTACCGATGGACGTCCCCGACACCGGTGCCCTGCAACGCCAGCGGCTGACCGAGGCCGGGCTGACGGTGCGGGACCTGCCGGTGCTGCGGGACGTCGACACCGCCGCCGACGCACGGGCGGTGGCGGCCCAGGCCCCGCACACCCGCTTCGCCACGAGCCTGGCCCTGCTGATACAGGCCAGGCCGCAATGACCGCCGGCTTCGTACCGCGTCCCCGCCTGCTGTGCGGGCATCACACCATCAGTTCGAGAAAAACGACGGCTGCGAACCGGTGATCAACGGACGTACGTTCCGCACCGGAATCCTGCTGGCCGCCCTGACCGCAGTCCTCGTCGTAGCCGTCCGCAAGGACGGCTACCACTTGGATCCGGCCCGGCTGTCCTGGTGGTACGCGGCGTGCTGGCTGCTGTTCGCCGCCGCGATGTGTTCGCTGCGGAAGGTACCCGTCCGGCACGCTGTGGCGCTGGTGCTCGCGGGCGGCATCGCGGTGGCCGCCACGGGCCTGGCCGCGCCCCCGCGCACCAGCACCGACTCCTACCGCTACGCCTGGGACGGCCGGGTGCAGGCGGCCGGCATCTCCCCGTACGACCACACGCCGGCCGACCCGGAACTGACCCGGCTCCGCGACAGATGGCTCTTCCCCACCGGCGCCGCGTGCGCGCATCCGGACCGCGCGCGGATCCCCGCGCCCGCCGGTCACACGCACTGCACCCGCATCAACCGCCCGCAGGTCCACACCATCTACCCGCCCGTCGCCGAGGCCTACTTCCTCCTCGTCCATGCCCTCGCCCCGGACGGCACCAGGCACAAACCACTCCAAATCGGCGGGGCGCTCCTCTCGCTCAGCGTCACCGCCGCCCTGCTGCTGGTGCTGCGCCGGCGCGGCATTAGGCGGTGGGCCGCCTACTGGGCCTGGTGCCCGGCCGTGCCCGTCGAGGCGGTGAACAACGCACACGCCGATGTGCTCGGCGTGCTCCTGGCCGTCGTGGCGCTCGGCGTCGTGGCCCGGCGCCGGATCACGGGCGGCGCCCTGCTGGGCGCGGCCGTCGCGACCAAACTGCTGCCCGCCCTGGTGCTGCCCGGCGCGCTCTCGGGGGTGCGGCGGGTCCGGGACGCGGCGGCCGTACTGCTCCCCGCCGCCGCGGTGGTGGCCGTCGTCTATCTGCCGTACGAGCTGCTGTCCAAGGGCTCGGTCTTCGGCTACCTCGGCGGCTACGTCAAGGAGGAGGGCTACGACGACACCCCCTCCGGCAGCAACCGGTACGCGCTGCTGCGCCTGGTCCTGCCCGACTCCTGGGTCCTGCCCGCCGTGGCCGTCGGGATGCTGGCTGTCGTGTGGCATGTCCTGCGGCACGGCGATCGGGAGCGTCCCTGGGCCGGCGCCCTGCTGGTCACCGGCACGGCGTTCCTGCTGCTGACGCCGGGCTACTCCTGGTACGCACTGCTGCTCGTCGCCCTGGTCGCACTGGACGGGCGCTGGGAGTGGCTGGGCATCGCGATGGCGGGGGCCGCGACCTACGTCACAGGACGGGCGTTCGACGATCGGCACACCGTGGGGACCACCGCGTACGCCATCGCGGCGGCCGCCGTACTCACCGGCTGGGCGATGCGGCGCACCCGATGGACCCCGACCCGCGGGAAGCGCAAGTCGGCCTCCCCCATCCCGCTCGACTCCGCAGGGCATGAGGCGTGACGGGCTGTGCCGATGACACTCACAAGACCGGGCCCGCTCCCAACCCCCTGGAGAGCGGCATCAAGTGCGTCGCTCATGGCCTGGAGGGCCGGGCTCCTCGGCGGTGCCGGAAGCCTCCTGGCGCGTCTTGTGGCGGTGAATGGACACGGCGACGATGAGCAGCAGTCCGAGCGCGGCGGCCACGAGGGGAACGCCGATACGGTCCAGGCCCTCGGCAGTCCACCGCTGGACTGTGCCCGCTGCGTCGATCACGGGGTCGCTGACATTCCCCCCACGCAGAACCCGGATCTCGTACCAGCCGTAGTACGCCACGTAGGCGCCGACCAGGAGCAGCAGGCCGCCGCCGAGGCGTGAGGCGACCGAGCCGAGGCGGCGGAGCCGGCCGACGCGGACGGTGCGGGTCAGTGCGACGGACAGTGCGGCGGCGCCGACGATCACGTCCATCCCGGCAGCGTATGCCGCGAAAAGCACGACACCCTCGAATGCCGATCCGCTGCGGAACGCGCCGCCACGTCGGCCGCCCGGGTTCGTTGGATCCGGGCATGGAGCAGAAAACCGTTTCGCCTCCGGAGCGAGCCGGATTCGCCCGGCTGGCCGAGGAGTTCAGGCAGGGGTCCGACGCGCCGATCTACGACGCCGTGGAGCGCCAGTGGCTCGCCGAGGGCCGGGAGGTGCCCCGCCGTCCGGGCCCGGCGTGGGGCGGCCGGCGCACGGTGAACACCGGAGACCTGTTCTACCGTGACTGAACCACACCCCGCACTTCACTCCGGCGCGTACAGCCGCTCGCGCAGGTACAGCAGGGCCGCGGTGTCCGCGACGGCGGCCAGAGCGGCCAGCAGGGCGCGGATACGGGCGTCGTCGCCCTCACGGACCGCCTGCACGATGTTCTCGATCGCTTCGCGGGCGCGGGGGTCCATACCCGCCGGACCGGCCGTGGAGGGGCCATGGCCGGCAGGGTCACGCCGGCACTCGTCGGGAACCCCGTGCGCTGCCGTCATGTCATCCCCAACGGATCGCAGTACTCCCCGGTCACGACCGCCGCGAAAGGGTGGGACGGGCCGCGCTACGATCACGCCCGGCCCGCCGACGGTATCGAGAGGCCGGACAGCAGCCTGCACGGGGGTGAGGCCGCCTGCCCGTACACCTCTCGGCCTCGGCGCGGCTCAGGCGGACAGGGCCCGGGTTCAGTCCTCTTTTCCCGCCAGGACACGATCCGCCGCATAGTGCGGGCAGGACAGGACATGCCACGTCACCGTCAGCCGGCACCCGGCCGCAACCGCGATCGTACGAGCCTGGCCGTCAGCCGGGCCCGCCGCGCAGTACGGGCACACGACGGTCTCTGCCCTCAACTCAGCCGTCATCCTTCAGATCCTGCCCCGCCGAGGCGGGCGTGACGAGAGGGCCGCGCCGGTCGCCGCGAGGCACGCGTCGGAGTGCGGCCCCCGTCGCGGCCCTGATGGCCGAGGCCGCACTCCGTACCGTCGAAACTACCGGGTACCGAACCGAGCGCGGGACCCGTTTTCGCTGGCCGGGCAGGTGACCGCGCAGCATCCGAATCGTTGTGCCGAGCGCTCATCAGGACGGCTGGCCCCTTTCGCTCGGCTTGCAGCCCCCGCTGGACGCGCCTCCTTTACCCATCCCGACCCCGGACGCCGAGCCCCCGAAGGCAGGACCATGACCCCGCCGTACGCCACCGAAAAGCAGTTGCTGGCCGCCCTCGCCGCCCTGGACATCGACGTCCCCGACGACCTGGGTTGGAGCAGCTACGACGCCGAGCTGCGCATCGCCGCTCTGTGGGCCCTGCTCTGGCGCACTGCGGGTGCCGGCTACGAGGAATCCGTCGCCGGCCCCGGCCATACACGCGCCTACTTCACCGGCCCGTGGGAGTGGCCTCTCGCCGAGGATCAGGTGGGCCGCGCCTGGTTCGAACTCGGCTTCGCCGGCGACCGGCTGGACTCCCTCACCATGACCGTGCCGCCCTGGTCGGTCGGACTTCCCCACGAGGATGCTCCCGACGACCCCACGGCAGCGACCAACGGTTGGGCGTACGCAGCCACTACGGCCGTCAGCCTTGCTCGTGCCCTTTCTTGGTCCACTGCGTTGGATGTCGTCCGAGTGGGCCCCCTCCGCCATCTCCACGGCTGACTTCCAAATGCGCCACCTCCACGCCATCCTCGAGGAACTCGGCGACGCCACCGCATACCCCCGGTGCGAGCACTGCGGCGGCCTCCAACACATGGTTGCCGCTGTCCCCGAGTGCCGGAACTGCCTCGTCTCCGAGCCAGCCACCAAGACCGGGGGCGGCGAGTAGACGGCAGCCAGCGGGCGGGGCGCTCTCCGCCAGTTACCTCCAGGCAATCGCAGTGGGCGTGTCCCGTACTTCCGATTGCCCATAGGCAACTCGGGCCGACGAGTTCCTCTCCGACAGCGCCCGGGGGGACAGCGGACTGGCGCCTCGGCGTCCCGCGTCCACAGGCCAGGTCGCTTTTCATACAGTCATGAGTAACGACAACACCGCAGTGCGGGCCCTGCTGCGCGACAAGCTTCTCGACGGCCTGCGGCGCGCGGAGCGCACCCTGTTCACCCGTCCCGCGCCGAAATCCGCGCACGCTCGGATGAAATTCCTTCGCACGCGCGAGGGCGGCTCCTCGAAGTCCCTGGCGGAGCGCCTGGGCGTCTCCCGCAAGACGGTGGACCGCTACCTCTCCGGAGCCACGAAGAAGCCGCAGAAGCGCCTCCAGGCCGCCTTGGAGCAGGAGACCGAGGCGGAGTGGCAACCGCAGGTCAGAGCGCAGGCAAGGCAGCGCGCGGCCACCTCGGCGGGGCTCGTCATCTCGATCACCGCCTACTTCGGATTCGGTTCGGAAGGCTCTGACGCGGGCCGGATGCGGGACATCCAGGTCGCCGTATCGCCCTCCCACGCCGCCGCGATCCTCGCCGCCAGGGACACCGGCGCGACGGACAGCGAGCTGCACGACGCCGTCGCAGAGGCCATAGCGGACGCCTATTTCCGCGTCGAAGGCGGCGGACGCGCGGGCCTGAAGGTACGAATCGAGGCAGTCGAGCGGTTGGATATCGCGTTTTAGCCACGAGGAATTCACCCCTGCTATAAACCTGGAGTGACAGCCCGCCGTCGTTGTACTCGGGCGGCGGGCTCCCTTTTCGTTTCCGTGGTGAAAGCGAGAGCCTGATGAGCACGACCGATGGCCGGCGGCGGCTGCGCCGCGTCCCCGAAGCGCGCGCCCAAGGGCCGCGCATGCCGATCGACCCGGCGAAGATCGGCCGGTCCTCGGTCCGGCGCCGGGCCCGGGGCATGACGCACGGCGAGGCCGTCCAGGCGCTCGCCGACGCCGAGCTGGACGCTCACCTGGACCGCCGGTACGAAGAGGCGGCCGACCACAGCAGCCGCCGCGCGGCCGAGCAGCGGGCGGCGGCCCTGGTCGCCGCCCGCGCCGACCAGCTCCAGGCGCTGCGTGAGCGGGGCACCCTCGAGCAGACCGAGCCCCGGGAGGGCGACGAGGCCGCCCGCGACGAGCTCACCCGCCGCGCCGGGTCGTACGTACAGCCGGACGTCGACGCCTGGCTCGCCCGCGCACTCGCCGCGCACCGCGGCCACTACGCCGACCCGGCCGCCCGCGAAGCCGCCGCCGGCCTGCTGCACCCGCCGGTCCTCGCCCACGCCGCGCTGCTCGCCGCCCTCGTCCAGCTCGTCCCCGGCACCGACGTGGACCAGCTGCCGTTCGCGGCCCGGCTCGCCGCCGCCGACTGCGAGGCCGTAGGCGATCTCGCCGCGTTCCTCACCCGCGCCGTCACTGCGGGGAACCCGGCATGAACCACGGCCAGGAGCAGGAGGTCGTCGCCGTCTGGGAGGAGCACAGCGCCATCGGCCACCACTACGAGGAACTGCGCGCCGACGGGACGGTCGACGCGTGGACGGAGCCGCCCTTCGGTGAGACCCGGTTCCCCGGCGAGGACGACCCCGACCACAACCCGATCTGCTCCTGCCCCGGGCAGTGGCCGCTCGCCTTCTGTCTGGAGTGCGCCGGCTGCTCCAGCTGCGGGCAGTGCCCGTGCAGCCGCCCGCGCCTGCTGTGAGTCACCCGGAGCGACAACAACACCCCTCACAGCCCGCCTCACACCAGGCTGTGAGGGCGCGGCAAAGCGCCCGCGTATGCCCTGTTTGCCTATGTGGTGGCAGCCTGTTTTCCCAGGTGGTCAGGATCGCGAAGGGTGTTGTGAACCGGGTGGCCGCAGAACATGTCACGCTCACCCAGCGTCACATCGGAGGTGTCACGCCCGCCTGTCACGCTCGCCGGGCGACGGCGAGGACGACACCGCCGAATGTCCGGATTGGGGCTTTTGGGATGGCGGCGCGGGTGTCCTCCGACAACGAATCTTGTTCGATTGCCACCGAAGTCTGACGAACCGTACTTTTCTGTCATCGAAGCTTGAGCACTCGGAACGATCGCTGGTCTGGGGGCGTGGTGGGGGCACCTGAGCGTGCGTACGGGGATGCAGCGTTAGCGGCCTTCGAGCTGGACTTTTCTGTGTCGGGTGAGCGGGTGCGGGTGACGCTGGCCGAGGGGTGGAGTGCGCGGTTCGAGGAGGCCGAGCCGGTTCGTGGCTTCCGGTGGGACAAGGGTGCCCGGGGCTTCGCGGGCTGGTACTACGCCGTCACCGCGGCGGACTTGATCGGGTTCGAGTCCTGGCTGGAGCGGGACCGGCTGATCCTGCTGGACCGGGATCCGGATGTCGTGGGGGTGGCCTCGCAGCCGTTCTGGCTGCACTGGCACGACGGACAGCGTGCGCGCCGGCACGCGCCGGACTACTTCGTACGCCTCGCGGACGGGCGGGCTCGTGTGGTCGACGTCCGGGCTGGCGACCAGATCGACGAGGCGTCCGCGGAGGCCTTCGCGGCGACGGAGCGGGCCTGCCGGGCGGTGGGCTGGGAGTTCGTACGGGTGGGGGTGCCCGATCCGGTGCTGATGGCGAACGTGCGGTGGCTGGTGCGCTACCGCCGGGCCCGGTCCGCCCGCCGGCCGGACGTCGTGGACGGCCTGTTGGAGCTGTTCGCCGAGCCGGGCCCGCTGCGGGCCGGGGCGGTGCGGGTGGGCGATCCGCTGCTGGTGCTGCCGCACCTGTTCCATCTGCTGTGGTCCGGCGTCTTGACGGCGGACCTGGGCGGGGAACTGCTGCACAGCGGGACCGTGATCTGGGCGAGGGGGACGAGCTGGTGACGTATCTGCAGCGGCCGGCCGCGATCGAGGCCGGCGCCTGGGTGCGGGCCTCGGGGCAGGTCCGGGCGGTGGTGGCGGTCTCGGCGACGTCGGTGACGCTGACCGGCGAGGGGGAAGCGGAGCTGCTGGTGGTCGGGACGGGCGAGCTGCTGGCCGCGGAGGACTTCGCGGTGATCGGCAGCCCGGTGCGGATGCCACTGCCGGCCGCGTCGCTGCTGGAGACGCTGCCGCAGGAGGCGAGGCAGAAGGCTCTTTGGTGGGAGGGGCACATTCTCGAGGTGCTGCACGGCCTGCCGCCGGGCGCGGGCCCGGGCGCCGAGCGCCGGCCCGAGTACGGTCCGGGCCGGTCGTTGACGGTCCGCGAGCGGGCGAAGGCCGCCGAGCTGACCGCGGCGGGCCACCCGGCCGCGGCGAGCACGGTCGCCCTCAAGCGGCGCCGCTACCAGGCCCAGGGCGTGATGGGGCTGGCCGATCACCGGCCGGTCCGCAAGAAGCCGCCGGCGTTCGGGGCGGTGGACGACCGAGTCGTGGCGGCGATGCGGCAGGCGATCGTCGAGGCCGTCGACGCCTCCACCCGCAGGGGCACGTTCATCATCTGGCGGACCGGCGAGCTGCTGCGGCAGACGCCCGAGGGCCGGGCGGTGAAGCTGCCCTCGGAGCGGACCCTCTACCGGCTGCTGGCCAAGCTCACCGACGGCACCCACACCTTCGGCTCGGCCGTCACCCGGCGTTCGCGCGCCCACGGGGCGGTGGGGCCGTTCGGCGAGCGGACGGTCTTCGCGCCGGGCGAGATCATGCAGATCGACTCCACCCCGCTCGACGTCCTGGTCCTGCTGGACAGCGGGGTGACCGGGAAGGTCGATCTCACCGGCATGATCGACGTCGCGACGAGGACGCTGACCGCGGCGGTGCTGCGGCCGACCACGAAGTCGGTCGACGCGAGCGTGCTGCTGGCCCGCACGGTCACCCCCGAGCCCATGCGGCCGGGCTGGGCGGACGCGTTGGCGATGTCCCGCTCGGTGCTGCCGCACCGTCGGCTCCTTCAGCTCGACGAACGCCTGGCGTACGCCGCCGCCCGGCCGGTGATCGTGCCGGAGACGATCGTCTGCGACCACGGGAAGGTCTTCGTCTCCCGCAACTTCCAGTCCTCCTGCCGGTTCCTGCAGATCGAGTTCCAGCCCACGCACAAGGGCTCGCCCTTCGAGAAGGGCCACATCGAGAAGATGCTCGGCTCGGTGGCCACCTTGTTCGCCCAGTTCGTGGCCGGCTACACCGGCCGCAGCACCGACCACCGCGGCCGTCACCTGGAGCGCGAGCGACTGTGGTCCCTGTTGGAACTGCAGGAGTTGCTGGACGAGTGGATCGTCGCCGCGTGGCAGAACCGTCCGCACGACGGCCTGCGGGATCCCGCGCACCCCGGCCGGGCATTCACCCCGAACGAGAAGTACGCCGCCCTCATCGAGGCATGCGGCTACGTCCCGGTCGCGCTGAGCGGCGACGACTACGTCGAGCTGCTGCCCGCCCTCTGGCGGGTCGTCAACGACTACGGCATCCGGATCAAGAACCGGATCTACGACAGCGAGGAGTTGGGCCCGATGCGGCGCCAGCACTCGGGGGTCCAGGCCAAGCGCGGGCTCTGGGAGGTCCACCACGACCCCTACGACGTCTCCCGCATCTGGGTACGCGACCACCTCGGTGACGGCGGGTGGGTGCCGGCCACCTGGAAGTACCTGAAGCGGGTTCCGGTGCCGTTCGGGGACCTGGCCTGGGACCACGTCGCCCGGCAGCTGCCCGAGGCGACGGAGGAGGAACTCGCCGACGCCGTCTCCGCCCTGCTGACCCGCGCGCACGGCGGCCCGCCCGGCGAGCCAGGCCGCCAGCCGAGCCGGCGCGAGCAGCGGGTGGCGGCCCGCACCAAGAACACCGGCCCTTCCATCCCGGCCCCGGCAGCCGAGCCTGCCGAACCGGTCACCGAGCCGGAAGAACGGGAGTCCCTGGCCGAAGTGATTCCGCTGGGGCTGTTCGACCCGCTCGAAGACCCCTGGAGGCGGAAGTGAGCGAGCCGGAGGAGCCGGGACAGCACCTGACCACCCTCGAAGGCTGGCTCCGGTTCACCGACCGCCCTCCCGAGGCTCCGCCGTTGCTCTCCCCGGAACAGTACGCCGCCCTGCCCGCGGCGAAGCGGACGGCCTACGACGAGGACCGGCTCGACTACCACACCCGCCTGCTGGTGGTCCGCACCTCCACCGTCCAGCACACCGTCGCCACCGGCCGACGCCTCGTCCTGCTCAACCGGCACGCGATCAGCGCCCGCCGCGGGCTGATCGTCTCCGGCCCGGCCGGCACCGGCAAGACGATCGCCATCACCCAGCTCGGCCTGGCCCACGAACTCCTGGACCGCTCACGCCATCCCGACGACCTGGGCCGCATCCCAGTCGTCTACATCACCGTCCCACCCGCCGCCACACCCCGCATGATCGCGGCGGAGTTCGCCCGCTTCCTCGGCCTGCCGGTGACCCCCCGGTTCAACATCACCGACATCATCGAAGCCGTCGTCGGCGTCTGCACCGACGCCCGCACCGGCCTGGTCCTCGTCGACGAGCTCCACAACATCTCGCTGACCAGCCGCAACGGCGCCGAGGTCGCCGACACCCTCAAGTACTTCTCCGAGCGCATCCCCGCGACGTTCGTCTACGCCGGCATCAACGTCGAGCGACTCCTGGCCGGCGTCCGCGGTGAACAGATCGCCGGCCGCTTCACCCTCATCCGCACCCACCCCTTCCCCTACGGACCCGAGTGGAAGGGCCTGGTCAGGACCCTGGAAGGCACGCTGGTCCTGCTCAAGCACGAACCGTTCAGCCTGATCAGCCTCGACCGCTTCCTCCACGAACGCTGCGGCGGCATGATCGGCTCCCTCTCCCACCAGATCCGCGGCGCCGCGATCGACGCGATCCTCACCGGCACCGAGGAACTCACCAAGTACGGCCTGGAGGACGTTCCGCTCGACCTCGCCGCCTCGCCCAAGCCCCGCAGGCGGACCACCCGGTGACCCCCGACATGGAACCGGACCCCACCGTCACCCGCCTCCCGCGCCAAGTGCGGCCCCTGGACCGCGAAGGCGTCGAAGCCTTCATCGTCCGGCTCGCCCAAGCCAACCACCTCCAGCCCGCCTACCTGCGGGACTACCTCTGCCCGCCGCCCCACCACCGCGGGAAACCGAGCTGGGGCCGGCTCGCCGCAGCAACCGGCCGTCACCCCGCCGCCCTCCGAGAAGCCCTCGAAGGCCCGGCAACCCGATGCGCCGAGTGCGACGCCCCGCTCCCCCCGAAGGGCACCGCCGGCGGAAGCCCCCGACGCCACTGCTCCGCCCGCTGCCGCCAACGCGCCCATCTGCAACGCACCATCGGCACCCCGACCTGCGGATACTGCGGAATCGAACTGCCCCGGACCCCGGGGAAGAGCACACCGTCCTGGTGTTCCCCACGCTGCCGCCGGATGGCACACCGCCAAGGAGTCGAGCGGCCCCCCGAGCCGGCCACGACCGCCTCCCCGGCGAAGCTCTGCACGAAGTGCGGCGAGATCATCCACCGCATCCCCGTGAGCCGCCGCGGTCCGGCGGGCTACTGCCAGCGATGCCGAGACCAGGACTACCTCCAACGCCAGCAGAACCCCGCCCAACCTCCCACCGGCCACAGCGTCCCCACGGGCCCGACATGCGGCTTCTGCCGAACCCCCATGGACTCGGCCTCAGCAGCCCGACGGTGGTGCTCACACGCCTGCCGACAGGCCGCCTACAGAGCCCGCAAGCTCGGCGAGATCCCGGTGTCCTACGCAGAGTAGATGTCAGTGCGGCGCAGGGTTTCGTCAGTGTGTGCTCTCTGGCGCGCGAGGCCGGGATCCGGAGGCGACCATGCCGGAGTTGGCTCGGCACACCGACCCGGGTGGCGCCCCGCACCGCGGGCAGTGTCCGTGCTCGATCAGCCCGGCGCGGGCGTCTCGCATACCCATCCCTTTTCTGCGGTGTGCCCGCCGGTTCGAGACGCCTTGTCGGGACGGCTCTCGCGCTCCGGCCGCCCCGGCGGGCTACCGTCCCGGAACCGGTCGGTTCCGGGACGGTAGCCCGCCGAACTCCTGCCCTACGGTCTACGACCGGATCATGGAGTGCCGCCCTGGGCACATGGAAGGATCTGGGCGGTGGGGCAGGTCAGGAGTCGAGCTGCTGGGTGAGCTGGAGGATCTGGAACTCGGCGGGCCTGAAGGCGGCGAGGCCGATCTTCAGGATGAGCCGGCCACTGGCGATGTCGTCCTGGGTCATGGTGATGCCCTTTCCGACCTGGACGAAGTAAGCCTCCTCAGGCGTCCCTCCCTGGAGGGCGCCCTGCTGCCACAGGGAGTACAGGTAGTTCTCGGCAGCCGCGCGGACCTTCTCCCAGGTGGGCTGGCTGTTGGGCTCGAAGACGGCGAAGGGAAGCGCCCGCCCGAGGTCTCGTTCGACGCTGGAGAAGAGGCGGCGGATGGGGATGTAGCGCCACTCGTCGCTGTCGGAGAGCGTCCGGGCACCCCACACCACCGTGCCTGAGCCCGTGAACTCGCGCAGGAAGTTCAGGGACCGGAAGCTTCCCTGCTCCTGGTCGCTGGCCTTGTACAGCACCTTGTAGGGGCCCTTGACGGGGATGTTGGCCGGCGCCTTCCACACTCCCCGCTCCCGGTCCACGGTCGCCCAGGCGCCGACCACGAGGGCGGACGGCGGCACCGGCTCTTCCTGGCCGTCCTGCCGCAGCCAGGGGAAGTACACCGCGGCGTAGGGCTTCTGCGCCTCGTCGATGGCCCAGGCGTCCACAGCCTCGCCGGCCTGTTCCGGGGTGTGGTCGCGGTCCGCGTGCAGGACGGCCATCGCCCTGTGCCCGGCGGCCCAGCCCGTCAGGCCACGGGCCCACTCCCCGGCCGTCTCGGCACCCTGGTCCCACAGCCCGGGAGCCACCACGATGGTGACGTCGGCCGCCGCGGACAGCTGCTTCAGCGCCCCGTCCAAGGTCGTACCGGCGGTGCTGGCCAGGTAGCAGTAGCCGCCACCGTTGTAGAAGTAGCCCCGCAGCGCATCCCTCCACGCGGCAGTAGCACCCTTGCCGCCGCCGTCAGCCTCGGGGAACAAGGACTGGGCGTCCAGCCAGTTGTTCACCCTCGTGACCCCCGCGGGGAGGCCCTCGGCCTCGCCGACGAACGCCACCACGGCCGTCGCGCTGGACTGAACCGACAGGCTCAGCGAGAACAGTTCCTCCACGTACACACCTGAGCTGTTCGCGTTACCGGCCATAAGACTCTCCTCCGCAGTAGGTACACACATGCCGGAGATGATCTTTCCTCTCGCGGCAGCCGTACGTACGGCTGTTCGCGAAGTCCACGAACAGCCGTCGGCCGCCGACCGCGGCGACCAACCCCGAAGGGGGCCGGTTCCGGCCCCCTGACCAGCATGGACGGGCGCTGAGGGGCTGCCCGCCGATCACCCCTCGCTCACTCGTACGGGTGAACGGGTGAGGTGTCCGGAACCCGTTTCGGGACGCGGATGCTCTCCGAGCCGCCAGTTCCTACTGACACGGACTTGGCGCCCCCGCTGCCATAACCCTGCGCATCCCGCTGACATCTGCTCTGCGCACGAAACCTTGAACCATCCCCTGACCTGCACAAACAAGATTCGTTGTCTGGAAACCGGTAGTTGTCACGATCCGATGGCAAAAGAGCAAGATCCGATGACAGAGGACACTCTTTCCGCGCCCGAATGTCCGAATTAATCGGCTTTGGGGTGGGTGTTGTCATGCGGCTTTCCGGCGACGTGACAGGCGGCGCGACAGGGGAGCGTGACACCTGAGTGTGACGCTCGGTGAGCGTGACAGCGGTGATCAGCTCTGGAGCGGGGGCCAGATGTGTGGGTCGGCGCACTGCCCGCAGGCGGCGCAGCCGGCGCACTCCATGCAGAACTGGCGCGGCCACAGTCCGGGGCAGTCGCAGATCGGGTTGTAGTCGGGGTCGTCGTCGCCCTGGTAGAGGCTCTCGCCGAAGGGTGGCTCGGTCCAGGCGATGACCGAGCCGTCGGCCAGCAGGTCCTCGTAGTGGTGCCCGATGTCGCTGTGCTCGCTCCAGGTGGCCACTACCTCGTCCGATGCGCTCACGCCCTGCCGCTCTTCACCGCGGCCGTGGTGGCGAGCCACGCGGCGAGCGCGGTCGTGGCGGCCGGGTTGGCCTGAGCGAGGCGCACAGCGTGGCCCGCGTCGAAGCCCTCCATCGTCCCGGCCCGCGCCATGGCCCGCAGCAGCGCGCTGTGCGCCTGCACCGACGCGGGGACGGCGTCCGGGTCCCTCGGAGGCGCCAGCTGGTCCTCCAGGAGCCGGTACATGTCGAACTCGCCGTACTCGTTCAGGTAGTCGAGCGCGTAGCGGTCCTCGGGCTCGTGCAGCACGAGCGGGCCTTCGGCGCCGTAGCGGGCGCCGGTCGTACCGATGAGGCCGGCGCGCTCCAGGGCCGCCAACATGTGGGCGCGTTCGGGCAGTCCGTTGGAGTGCAGCCACTCCTGCCGTTGCTGCTCGATCTCCAGGTCCCGGAGCTCGGCTTCAAGTTCGGCGGCGGCCGCGGCTTCGGCGGCGAGTTCGTCCTGGACGAAGGCGTCGGCCGCCGGCTCGTACGTCCCGCCGGTGGCGGCGAGCAGCTGCGCGATGCGTTCCCACTCGGCGATTTCGGCGGGGCCGCGTTCGTCGTCGGCCAGCTCCTCGCAGTCACGGTCGATGTGCTGCTGCAGCCGGGCGTCCTCGATCGCGGCCGCGGCCTCGGCGGCGGTCATGCCGGTGGCGCGCCTGCGGACCGAGCCGCGGCCGACCTTCGCCCGGTCGAGCGGCTGGCGGGGCGTGGCCACGTCGGGCGCGGGAACGGAGGGACGTCGGCGGGAGCGGGGCGCAGGGGTGTTCACAGGGCCTCTCAATCGTCACTGAGAAAGGGACGGGAAATCGGGTCGCCGCGCGTCGGGCACGGCGACCACAGACAGGTTTATCGCAGTCGGGAATTCCGTGGGCTAAAAGGCGATGTTGAGCCACTGGACATCGGTGAAATTCACCTTCAGGCTCGCGCGGCCGCCCCCGCCCAGACGGAAATAGGCGTCCGCGATGGCCTCCCCGACCAGCTCGTGGAGGTCAGTGTCCGTCGCACCCTCCTCCCGTGCCGCGATGATGAGGGCCGCGTGGGAGGGCGACACGGCGATGCTGAGATCCCGTACCCGGGTGTCGTCCGAGGACCCGTTCGCGGTGAAGCCGAGGGTGGCGCGGAAGCTGATTTCGAACCCGCCCGAGGTGGTCGCGCGCTGCCTCGCCTGTGCCCTGACCTGCGGTTGCCACTCTGATTCGGTCTCCTGCACCAGGGCCTCCTGGAGGCGCTTGTTCGGCTTGCTGGAGGCGCCCGAGAGGTAGCGCTGCACCGTTTTGCGGGAGACGCCCAGGCGCGCCGCCAGGCTCTTCGTCGAACCGCGTTCCCGCTTGCGCAAATACCGCATCTGCGCACTTGGTGATTTTGGTGCGGGCCGCGTGAATAGGGCGCGCTCCGCGCGGTTGAGCGCGTCCATGAGCTTGGCGCGGGTCCGGGCCGCCTGCTGTGCCTTCTGGTCGTTAGTCACATGAGTACCTCATAGGGGCAGCCCTGTGGACAGAGGCCGGGGAGCCGGACGGCGTTCCCGGGGTGCGGCCGGGTCTGCCTACCGTGGTCGGTATGACGACGACTCCCCCGGACGGACCGCCGGCGCCGGTGCGGGTGGTCCTGCCGGACGGGCAGGAGCTCACCGCCCGATTGTGAGCCCGGCGCGAGACGCCGCGTGGATGGCTGTACGAGGTGGGGTTGCCCGCGTACCGCAACACGAAGGACGGCGACGTCCAGGCCGCGGAGTACCGGGTCTGGGTGCGCGCCCCCGAGCACGTACGGCCCATCGACGGCGTCTCCTACGACGCGGTGCCTACCGAGCGGCTGGCGCCGACGTCGTCGGTGCGCGAAATGCTGGGGCCCCGCCAGCCCTCGGGCTGGGTGCTGCAGAAAGTGGGCGGCGGCCGCGGGCCCGGTCGGTCCGTGCTGCACGCCGTCGACTGCGCCGAGGCCCCGCAGGGCGCGCCGCTGCTGCCTCTGGAGCGGGCGCTGGACGTCGCGGAGCAGCCCGGCACCCGCCTGTGCTCCCTGTGCGGCGCAGCGCAGGAGCTGGACCCCGTGCTGCGCGGCTTCGACCACATCGAAGGCGGCTGAGGCCGACCTCCATGGGCGGTCGGGTCTTCGTCCCGGCCGCCAAGCTCCCCGCATCTGCCGGGCCTCATCTGCGGGCGGCTGTCCGGTTGGGCTGTCTCGTTCGTCGGGGACCACTACCACCAGACTTGGCCGAACTATGTCAGGTGCCCAAGGGGAATTCACTCGGTACATCTTCAGCAGCCAGGTCCTTGCGTGGGGCTGGCAACGAATATGTACTCAACCCGGATCGCTTGAGGAGTGCCGCTGCCTCGAACACCGAAAAATGCTGGGTGAGGCAGGTAACCAGGTCCGGATCCTGGTAGCAACCGGCAGCGGATGCCGCCTGGAAGATGTCGGCTTCGTAGAATTCGCCGAGCGATAGGGCACGCCCGAGGCCTTTGAAGAAGTTGGCGGTTTCCTCTTCCGTCGGCTCGACCATGCTCGATGCTGTGTACGCGACGCGCCAAAGCTCTGCAGCCTTCGACTGCCCACGAATGATCCCTGTCACCTCAAGTTCAGTGTCAGATAGCCCGTGGTAGATCCGACTCGACTTGTGCGTTCCTGCGTGACTGGCCGCCTGCACGAGACGGTGCACGTGAATCTGGGCGTCGAGGAGCTTGTCGATCTGCTCCCTGACCCACTGGCGCTGCTGGTCCGTGGGGCCACCGACGAACTTCCCGCCCCATTCTTCATCACCTGGGACCCACGTCGTTGGCCATGCTGAGTTCCATGCACGGGAGACCGCGTCGTAGTCCATGTGCCGTCGCGCTACGGCAAAGCTGGTCATCCCGAAGTAGGTGGCGTGCTGAGCCGCCTGGACGATCAGTTCGGGATCCGCCAGATCGTCCTCGGTGAGACCTGCGAGACATTCGCGGAACTCATCGACCTGCTGGGAAGTCGGCGCGTCCTCACTGTCGCTCAAACCGCAGTGCCACACCGCGAATGCCGCCTCGAGCACCGCTTGACGCACGTCGAGATTGGCGGGAGGGCGGCTGGTGCCGACGATCCGCCGGGCCCCTTCCTGTAGGACGCCCACTTTGTTCCACGCAATGCCGCAGCAGTACTTGAACTTGTTGGCCTTGAGAACCTTGTCGTAGCCCATTGCGGTGTCGACGATCTCGCTCCAGACCCAGGCGGGCAGCCCCGCGAGCCGAAAGCGTTCGATGCTGGGCTTCCAGTCGCCAGGCAGTTCGATAGCTGTACGGTCATCGCCTTCGCCGTAGCCCCAGCGGTTCCACTCCCTCAGGAATGCTGCACGGTATTCGAGCTTGGGCTGCTCCTGCTCCTGAAGGTTGTCTGCGGCCTGCTGCATGGCGGCGGCCCAACGGATAGCGTCGGCGGCGACGTTTTCGACCAGGGCGCTGTCGACGGTGGCGGAGCTCTTCCCGCTGTTGCAGGGCTCGCAGCTTGTGACGAGATTGTCGGGGGTATCGGTGCCACCGAGCGCGACGGGGGTGACATGGTCGACGCGCAGCGGAACGTCGGGAGCGGCTGCGCCGCAATAGCGGCAGGTGTGATTGTCCCGGCGGAGGACTTCGTACCGAAGACGTTTGGAGACGGCCATGACGCATTGTCTCCGGCCATGACAGGTGTGGCCTAGGTCGACGGTGTGCGCATCATCACGGTCACGCGCGGCGCTGGCGGGTTACACCTGATCTGGACCAGTCCACGGTGGAGCGGATCGGCAATTGACGATGGGAGCAGTGCTGTTGGTGGACTATGAGGGGATGAACAACTCCTTGTTCGCTGCGTCGGCGGCGGATTTGACGATCGAGCGCATCAGGGCCCTCGCGGCGCGGCCGGACGAGGTGGAGAGCCTGACGCTGGAGTTCAAGCGTGAGTACTCCAAGAGCCTGCTGACCACCATCGCGGCGATGGCCAACACCTACGGCGGCATGATCCTTGTAGGCATCAACGACAGGGCAGAGCCGGGTGTTGACCGGGTCGTCGGCACCGACGCCCAAGTGACGATTGACAAGGTCGCCAGCGGTTGCCGCGAGAAGTTCGACCCTCCGTGGGAGCCGACCTTCATCCCCGTCCCGTTCGACGATGACTCCGGACTCAGCGTGGTGGCTATCCGGGTCGACGCCAACACCGCCCCCCGCCCTCTGCTGATAGACCTGAAGGCCCCGATCCGGCTGAGCGGGCAGAACTCCACTGCCGACCGCGACCGGCTTCTCAAGCTCGCCCGGGAGGAGCCGTCCGCGGGGGTGCTGCCCATGGGGCAGCACGTCATGTCCCCGACCCTGGACCGCGACCGGGAGGGCAACCCCGGTGCGGACTTCATCCTCCGCACCGGCATCAACCTCCCGATGGGAGAGGCCGGCGCCTGGCGCCCGCTGTCGGAGAGGACCGTTGCCGCCCTCGCCCAGACGCTGAACAACTCGGCCTTCCCCTCCGCCCTGCAGACCCTCGGACACGGATCGTTCTCCTCGTCCACGGGCTTCCAGCAGCACGGATACAACAGGTCCCGCACCGCCCGGCTGGTGTATCGGGCCCTCAGCGACAGCTCGGTGCCGCACCCTGTGGAGGCCGTCGTCACGGTCGCCCTACCCGAGGTGTACGGAACTTCCACGACGGCGACGGCGACAGTCACCATCGACGTCATCTCCCGGCTCCGGCGGTATGTAGATGCCCTCAAGGTGGGCCTGCCCGGCGAGGAGTACCGCTACCCGGTACCGAACCTGCTGGAACTGCTCGAAGGGATCCTGAAGACCACCGTCGACCCCAAGGTCGTCGCCGAGATCGCCCGCATCACCGACATCGACGCCGCCCTGGTGGGACAGCCGCGCGAGCTCCATCTCGTCGCGGACCGGCAGGTCAAGGAACTGCTTCGCACCGAGATCCTGCAGGAGATCCCGGACGCCGGCGCGTCGGCCGGCGGCGTCTTCCGTGCCAACCCTGCCCTGGACCTGCGTGACACCGCCGACTACCAAGAGCAGGTGGACGACTGGATCCGCCAGCTCGGTCTGGATGCCGGCCTGACCGGCATGGAGGCCCTGGTCGAGAGCTACCGGGCCAAGACCCGGCCCAGGACGTAGCACGCAGGATACGAAGTCTGGTCCCCGGCAGCTCCCATGCCGGGGACCAGACGTCTTGTACGGGCGCTGCCGGCCAGGTCGGGAAGTCGGCACACTGAGTTCATGACCGAAATGAGCCCAGGGCACGCACGCGAGTTCTGGAAGGCGTTGGTGGACAACGCCTCCTCCCTGATCACCGACGCCCGCACACTACTGAACGCCGGGTCCTACGGGCGGGCGTACTCGCTGACCGTCCTCGCGCAGGAGGAGCTCGGGAAGGCCCTGTGGATCTACAACGTCTTCCAGGTGGACTGGAGCTCCGGGGCTGATCAGCCCCGGGCAGTGGACGCCTTGACGCAAAACGGCAAGAACCACGCCAAGAAGTACCTTGAGGCCGTGGTCTTCGGCGACGAGCTCGCCGAGTTCTGGGGCGACTACAGCGCCGCCCCCGCCCCCGCCCTCGGGTCGGGCTACGAGGAGTGGGAGAAGGCCCACAAGGCACGACAGCAGGAAGCGGAGGACGCTGCCCGCACCGCCAACCTGGCAAAGCAGCGCGGGTTCTACGTCGACCGCGACGAGGACGACACCATCCTGTCCCCTACGGCCATCCCCGCCGGAACGACCGAAGCCGACCTGCAGACCGCCGCGCGCGTGATCGAGATGCTTCTCATCAACGATCACGTCCGGATGAAGTCGGCCGGCACACCGTACGACAGCACCCACGAGCAGCAGTTCCGGCTGTTGTCCGTAGCGCACCCTGAGGACTGGGCCGCAGCCACAGGATCGGCTGGGCCGGAGGGTGAACAGGACAGCTGGTAGCTGAGGAATATTCGCAGGGTCCGCCTCTCCAATTGTGTGGGCGGGTTGAGCGAGGACGCGCCTTGGCCGGGCACAGCGGCTGTGCCGAGGTGCGATTGGTCGCGGCAAGCACGAACCAGCTACACCTCGCCGCCCTCCTCCCAACGGCACTCAGTGCAGCGCACGCCGGCGTAGTCATCTCCGCGGTCGTAGTCGGTCGCACCCCACTGTTCGAGCTTGGCCGACGGAGCGCCGCAGTTGGGGCAGATCACGTAGACGCCGGCTCCGTGAAAGGACACGGCCTCGATAGTCGCCTCGTCGAGGAGCTGTTGGACGCCCTGAAGGAATCCGGTGGTATCGACGCCCAAGATCTTGTTGACGGCGGTCTGGTCGTCGTCTTCGGTCACGGAGACCCAGTACAGGGGGCGGAGGAGCGCTGGGAGCGGCGTGTCGTCCAGGCAGACCGGGATAATCCTGAGCCCATCTTCGAGTCGCCGGATGATCGCAGTCTCCAACTCGGACTTGACCCACTCCGACGTGCTGGCGTGCTCGGACCAGCAGACCAGAACGGTGTCGACCGTCTCCAAGGCGACCCCGACTTTGCCAGGAATGGAGTCGCCGGGGCTCAGTTCCCACTCATCGAGCCAGATGTCCACGCCGCCCAACCGCAGCTTCGTGGCGAAGGAGCGAACGGCAGGCTTGTCCTTATGGTTATGGGAAACGAACGCGCGCACTGTTGCTCCTTGTCACCCCTAAGACCCGGCACCAGGTTATCGTCAGAATGACGTTTTCGCATCCCATTCAGGCACTCCGGCTCGCAGTGTGCGCAAGATGCCGTCGGGGCTCGCAGTTGCGGAAAGCAGAGAGGTGCACCCGAAGGCGCGCCTGATCTGCCGCCTTGCTGGACCGCAAGTGCTCACCTCGCCAAGTGCAGCGCTCACCAGCCAACTAGGACGCTACCCGACCACAGCCGATGTGACTGAGCGTTTGATCCGGCGATTTTAGTACTGAGCTGACGGTCGAAGTGGCCGATCCCCTGATGGTGATCACGTCGCACCGGGAGCCCTCAGCCCTCCTCCTCGCCCTCCGAAGGACTCGGGGTGGTAGGTCTAATGGGGACTCCGTGCCGGGTTGCTGATCTTCGGTCTAATCTGTGATCTGATGCTCTGCATGTCAAAGCTGTGCGAGTCCGGCGACGGGAAACCCGCAACGCGGATGGGCGGCACCAGGTGCCAAGCCTGCTACCGCTACCACCAGAAGCACGGAACCTTCGAGAGGACCGGTCCCCGGCCCCCGATCAGCATCGAGGCGGTGCTCCAGAACGTCGAGCACACCGAGTCGGGGTGTTTGGTCTGGAAGGGGATGACGGACAAAGACGGCCGGCCGCTGTACTACGACGGAGACCGCTACGCGGCAGGGGAGAACCCTCTCGTCTACGTTCAACGATGGGTGTTCGAGCTCTACTCCGATAAGCCGCTCGCGGTGGGACAGACGGTCACGCGCAACTGTGCAAACAAGCTGCTGTGCATCCACCACGAGCACACCACTTTGTGGCGGCACCTGGGAAGCGGGGCCTTCGTGAGCGGTAGCGATGACCGAGCTGATACCGACGCCGCTCTCGCCGAGATGTGCGCGAACGGGCACGCGTTCGATGACGACAATGTTCCGTACGTGAACCCGAGGACAGGGGCGCGGGGCTGCCGGCGCTGCACGCGCGACTCGAAGCTGCGTTCACGGGGGATCGACCCGGTTTCGGTGCCCTACAAGCCATACCGCCGTGGCGACACGCAGTGCCGGGCGGCTCACCAGTACGCCGTGTTCGGCTTCAAGAACCGCGGCGAGGGCCGCATCTGCAACGAATGTGTCCGGATCAAGAGCGCGAAGGGCAACCTGAAGAAGGGTTATGGCCTGACGTTCGAGGATGTCGCTCGGATGCTCAAGGAGCAGGACAACGCGTGCGCCACATGCCAGACCTCCTTCACCAAAGTTGATCCCGACAACTTCCGGATGGGCGACGCCAACGTCGATCACTGCCACGCCCGCGGTCATAATCGAGGGCTGCTCTGCATGGACTGCAACATCGCCCTTGGCAAGGTCAAGGACAGCACAGCCACACTCACAAAGATGATCGACTACTTGAAGGCGTATGGGGCCTGAAGGGCTCAACACGCCAGATCGAGTGCTGACTCGCCAAATCAGACGCACAGTCACAGCCGAGGGCCAGGCGTTTTGTATGAGCGGGTCTACAGCTCGATGTCGAGCCGCTCCACGTCGGTGAACTTCACGCCCAGGCCGTGTGCGCGGCTGTCGTTGTTGCGGAAGTACATCTTCGCGAGGCCCTCGGCGGCGATCTTCTGAAGCTGGTCCTCGGTGGCTCCATGCTCCCGCGCGGTGAACAGCTGGTCGGCGTACTGGGGTGGCAGAGCCTGGATGATGTCGCGGACCCGGGCGTCGTCGGTCGTGCCCGATGCGGCAGTGAACCCGAATCGGGCGCGGGTGGAGACGACCAGGCCGCTGGTGGACGCTGCCTTCTTCCTCGCCTTCGCGCGGACCTGCGGCTGCCACCTCTTCTTGACCTCGCGCTCCAGGCGGCCGCGCAGTTCCGGGCGGGGGCGCTTGATCTTGCCCGTGACGTACCGCTCCACGGTGCGCTGGGAGATTCCGAGCGCCTGGGCGGCGGCCTTGGTGCCCTTGAGCTGCTTGACCAGGTACTTCATCTGTGTCTGGGCGCTTTGGGGGACGCGGCGGGTGAATGCCTTTTCCAGTGCGCGGTCCAGACTGTCCCCGAGTGAGTCGACCATCGGTTATTCCCCTTCTCCGGCGCTCTGGTCGGTCTTGATGAGGTTGGCGATGTTGAAGACCTCGCCCCGTTCCTCGAACTGGGCTTCCGCCCACAGGACAGTCTGGGTGCCCTGGTGTTTGACCATCCCGGGCGAGACCCCGAGCCGGAAGCCGCCCGGCACCGGCTTGCCCTCGGGCGTCTGCGGCAGGACATCCAGCGGGGACGGGCCGGGCGAGGGGTAGGCGATGGCGTCGGTGCCGATGGCGACCGGGTACAGGTCGGCGGCGGCCGCCGTCTTCATCAGCTTGCGGTGCAGGCCGGTCCGCTGGCTGGCCAGCACGGCGGCCCGGATGTCGGGGCGCCACGTCCAGCGCTCCAGCGCCGGGTAGGGCTCGTAGTACGGCACCTGGCCCCGGGAGCGCTGGCGCAGCTTGCCGATGGCGCCCTTGGCCGTGGCCTTGATCGCGGTCTCCAGCAGGCCCATGGTCGGGTCGACCTGCTTGCGCCGCGCCATCGCGTCCAGGAACTCCTGGCCGGTGAGGTCGGTGGTGACGCCCATGTCCGCCATCGTGTCCACGTACGCGTCGCGCAGCCGCTTGTACCAGGAGTCGAGGTAGCGGCCGGTCTGCGTGCGGACGTACGCCTCGATCGGCGCGACGTCGAAGCCGAGCTCCACCGCGTAGGCGAGCGTGGGGGTGGCGTACCAGGCCGGGCCGGTGGGGTGGTCGCCCTTCGGCGTGAACGGGGAGGGCAGCCGGGAGCCGTCGACGGTGCGGCCGTTGATCCGCACGCGGGACAGGTCGACGTGGGACAGGTCGACCAGCCATGAGCCGGGCAGCGCCGGGTCGAACGTCGGGTTGTTCTCCAGGTGGGTCGGCCCGTTGAGTCCGACCGTGAGGCCGTTCGCGGCCGCGGCGAACGACATGTTGAGGTCGATGACGACCAGGTACGGGTTGGTGCACTCGTCATCGGTCAGCGGCCGGCACCAGTCGTAGGGCTCCTCCATCAGCATCTCTGCCGGGGTGCGCATGTGGTGCCGTTCGAACTTGCCCTTCAGCTTCGGGTGTTCGTCGGGGACCTCGCACTCCACCACGGGGTAGAGCTGGGTGAGGGCGTCGTCGTTGAAGGCCCGCTTGAACTCGCCGGTCGCCTCGTCCTTCTCCGCGCGGGTCGGGGGGCGCAGTGCGGTCATCAGCTCGAGGCCGGTCGTCGCGGTGGTGCCGCGCGGCGTGATTACCCGGGCCGCGTACAGACCGAGGTACTGCGCGAGGTCGGCCGGGTGCATCGTCGGCAACTGCGGGTTGTCCTTCTTGTCCCACTCGCGGGCTTCCAGGGCGTTCCAGGGCAGGATGCACAGCTGGGCGCAGCGCCGCCGAGAGCCCTCGGGGTCGCGGTAGACCCGGGCCCACGGGCCGAAGCCGCGTTGGCTCATCTGGAGCCCGGACCGTCCGATCTGCTTGACCACCTTGTGGCCGGCCGGGAGCCGGCCCGCTTGCCGCTCCTCCTCCGACAGGGCAACCGGCAGACCGAAACGTTCCATCGCGGCCGCGGTGAGGACCAGGATCGGGTCGGCGTCGCGGCCGTGGCGGTGCAGCCGGGCCTGCCCGAGCTTCGCCTCGGTCAGCGTCCAGTCGACCAGCGCCGGGATCGTCTTGGCGGGCACGTCCAACACCAGGCCGCCGACGCAGTACGCCGACACCTGCCCGTCCTCGCAGTCGATGACCGCGAGCGGGCCGTTCTGGAAGCGCGGGTCTACGGCGGTCACCGACGCCGTGGACTTCGCCGCCGCCTTCTTCGCACCCGGGCGCCGCGACGTCGCCGACGGCCTGGTGGTGCTGCTCGCCTCGCGGGTCGGGCGGGACGGCGGCACCGCAGCGGCGGGCGCGGCGGGTGTGGGCTCCGGGGCGGGGCCGGTGAATGCCTCCGGGACCACCGGCGCCGGAGCGGCGGCGGGCGCGTTGGCGGCCGGGGTGGGGTAGCGGGCGGCAAGGCCCTCCAGCAGCCGGGCGTACGCGGCGCGCTTCGGCGGCCGCGGCTCCGTCTTGCCGGTCTCCCAATTCCCCACCGCCTCGCGGCGGGCGTCCAACGCCGTGGCGATCTGCGCCTGACTCAGCCCGGCGGCCTCACGCAGACGCTTACGCTCTGCGGGGGCCGGCAGGTCGTCCTGCGCGACTTGCTCCAGCAGCGCGTCAACGGCGCTGAACAGCTCGTTCTCAGTGGACACAGCGGTCACCTCCAATGGACAGCATAGCCGATCGCGCGTTGATTCACGCACCCAATCGCGCATGAATCGCGCAATCGGCAGCAGTGCAACACGTGGGTGGGTAAGCGGCGCAACGGCTGTTTGACCTTTCGCAACGATGATTGAGCGTTGTCAGCGAAGTTTGGTGACCACGGGCTTCCCTGCCCAGCCGCTTCCGGCGCGGAATTCGCCGGCGGTCGCTAGGGTCGGCCCATGTCCAGTCCTGGAGACGTGCCGCCGGAGATCCTGAACCGGTCGCGGTCGATCTGCCGGCAGCTGCCCGAGTCGTATGAGGAACCAGCCTGGATCGGCGTGCGCTGGCGGATCCGTACGCGGACGTTCGCCCATGTCTACACGCCGGACGTGGATCGCTACCCGGTCTACGCCTCGTATGCGACCGCAGACCAGGAACCGGTCGTGATGACTTTTCGGGTGCCCGTCGACGACCTGCTCGGCCTGACCGCTGGTGGGTTCCCGTTCTTCCGTGCCGACTGGGGCCATAACGTCGTCGCCGCCGTTCTCGGTGACCACACCGACTGGACCGAGCTTGCGGAACTGATCAGCGACAGCTTCCGCGAGATGGCTCCGAAGTTCCTCGCCGCGCGGGTCCCCCTCCTGCCACCGATCAGCTGACCGGCGGCGGGCCTCGTCTCCCGCCACAAGGACCGAATCCGCCACAGGCAGCCGCTCAACCTTCCCTAAGAATCACTCGACCTTCATTGCGACAGGTCATTCGTGCAGGTCAGGGCAGCAGTACAGGTGCGTTGCAGGCCCGTGTTGCACGGCCGTGTCGTAGTGCGTGTTGCAGGCCCGCCACCCCGGGAAAGCCACGGCATGGTGACGGCGCAGAACCGGGGCCGGCTGCCAGGCTGAGCAAGTCCGGCCCACGAGCTGATTGGGAGCTCCCCCGTGCCCCCCCACGTTCCGCATCAGGTGCTGCCTGTGCCGCAAGAACATCCCGCTCCGCGGGGACATCGTCGCCCTCGATGGCGAGTGGCAGCGGCGCTACCCGGACATGCTCGACACTCTCGCCTGCGAGCGGTGCGTCATCGACTGCGGCTGGAACTGCTGCATCGCCGCCCAGGGCGCGTTCATCGACGGACACGTCGCTGCGCCCGAAGGGGAAGTCGACGTCGACTCCTGGAGCCATCAACTGAACCGGGGCACTCACCGCGCCCTGGTGACGCTCCACCCCCAGTCTGGCCTGCTTCAGGGAGCGGAGCCGTACCTGCGCTCACTCGCCGCCCGCAGGGGCACCCGACCCGAGGTCGCCGCCCGGCTACGCGAGGCCCTGGATGAGTTCGATGCCCAACACCACACCATCGGCACGTCGCAGCTCACCGGCTGAGGCAGGGCTGTACCCCTGGCCGCCTGCTCTGACCTACAAGGCGGTCGACCTGGCGTGCCGGACATGGAGCGGCGGCAGCGGGAGCCCTGCCACCCCTCGAATGTTCAGTTCGCCGGCCTCTGACCGGCGCAACAGTTCGCCCAGGCAGGGCCCGGCGGGTCTCCCGCAGGGCCCTGCCGTCCGTCATCCCCCCCGGCCGGTCAGGCAGGGCGCCGCTTGGTGCCGCCGCCACTGCCGTTCAACGGGATCAGTGTCTCCAGGTGAGCGCCCTTGACCCACGCGCCCAGCAGATCGCGGTGCAGGGCCACAATGTCCTGGCGCAGCGCCAGGCCCAGCGCGTCCCTCGTGAAGGCGTGGCAGGTGGTGACGAACAAGGCGACGTCCGCACCGTGCTCGAGGCGGGCGGTGCCGACGAACTTCTGCATGTCCTGCGAGGGCACCCTCCGGTGCGCCGCGTACTTCTTGCACTGGATGACCAGCTTGCGGCCGTCGGCCAGGTAGCCGACGACGTCCGCGCCCAGGTCGCCGCTCTTGCCGCTGACGACGACTTTTCTGCAGCCGTCTCGCCGGCACAGCTCCGCGACGTACCTCTCGAATTCCTGCCACGACAAGGCATCGACCTGGGTCATGGACAACTCGCGCGCCCGGGCCTCCTCCTGCGCCCGCCACGCGCGGTCCTGGCCGACCGCACGGCGGTGCGCCCGCAGCAGCGCCCAGCCGGCCCCGCCCAGCACAGCCGCAGTGAGTACGGCCACCAGGACGGGCCAGACCGTCGACCAGTTCCCGGCGACCCACACCACGGCGATCACCGCCGCCACCGCACCCCAGACCTGTAACTGCTTGCGGGTCTGCTTCCTCAAGCGCCGGCGCCGTCGACGTGCCGCCATCACTCCCCCACTCCCCAGGTCCGCGATTCGCAAGGCGCGCCGACAGGCGTCGCCCGACCTGTGCGGGTGTGCCGGCTCATTGGCTGCCCTGCGTGATACTGCTCGCGAGCTGGCCCAGGGCGTTCAGGATTCCCTGGCCGACCGGGGTGGGAGCGAGGAGGACCCCCAGCGCCAGAACGATGACCACGGTCATCTTCTCGTCGAAGCGGCTACGGGAGTGTGTGGTCCGCCGCAGCCGGATGAAAACGATGACTGCGAGCAGCACCGCCACGTTGATGGTCAGCAACCGTCCACTCTCCCCACCGGCCATCACCACGCAGGGTAGGCAGCACGCTACCCGCAGCCTTCTGTGTAGCCGGACGTCGGTGATGCTGGGGACGGGTTGCCCGGCAATGGCACAAAAACATCGGGCTTGGCCGAATACCGCGCGGCCTCACGGCGGACTGCCGCGCCCGTCCGGCCCTTGGAGCACGAGGCGTCTACCGGCGGCGGCTTGCAGGGCGGTCGAGGTGGCGGTTGAGGATGTTGAGCCTCGCCTGGTGGCATCCGGCTTGGCGTGGCACACCGGGCAGGAGATCTTCATCAGCCGGTAGTAGGGCACCTTGCTCGCGGTCCCCCGTTCGGTTCGTTCGTCTTCCGGCCGCCGGGCCTTCTTGGCCGCGGTGGCCGCCTCCCCTCCTTGAGGATCGGCGCGATCCGCTCATCATGACCGTGCTCACGCCGGACTACGGTGCCGCCCGCCTCACCCGGGTCGGTGCAGTCCTGGCCGCCCTTCGCGTCGCAGAGGGGGCAGCGGCGGCGGATCCAGAACCCGCGGGCGACCTTCTCGTGCAAGGGCACCTTTCGATACCTACATCGAACGCCTGCGGACCCGCCTGGCCGTCGCAGGCATCGGCGTCGCGACCCCCACTCCATGATCAAGCGGAACCGGCCGAACCTGCGCAGGTGAGCTCGCCCAGGAGGTCACGAGCAGCGACATCGCCACGCGTGCTCCTCGACGGTGGACCGAGGGGTCGAGCGCTGCGCGATGCCACTCCTTGGTCCGGCCCGAGACGGCGATTACGTCAGGTTGAAGTGCGCCATGGCCAACATTCCTTTCTTGGGCGGGATTGCTCGGCTCGCCGGACGGCATCCGCCTCCATGCGACAGCATGGCTGTCCATACAGCGGTGGCGTACTGAAGGGTCTGGCAGATGGCGGGGCGGGGGCCTTCAAGGCAGGAACTGATTCGGCGACGGCGGTCTGTCGGGTTCGTCGGGCGGCAGGGCGAGGTCGGCGCGTTCCGCGACGCACTCAGACAGTCCCCGGAGGAGGCGGCTCAGTTTCTCTTCCATGTGCGGGGCCCGGGCGGGGTTGGCAAGTCGACCCTGGTGCGGCAACTGGAAGCCATCGCCCGCGAGGCCGGCGCCGTCACCGCGTACGTGGACGAGTCCGTCGCGGACGTAGTGGAGACGATGGAGGTCATCAGCGCGCAATTCGATCAGCAGGGCGTGGCGCTGAGGGGCTTCGACCGTCTGCTGTCCACTTATCGTCAGCGCCGACACGAGGCCGACGCGGGATTGGCCGCAGCCGTGGCAGCCTCGGATCCGACGGTGGGTGCCGCCTCGTCCGCGGCACCCACCCCGTCCAGTGTGATGGCCTCGCAGCTGGGTCTGGCCGGACTCGGCCTGATCCCCGGAGTCGGCGTCTTCACCGGCGCCATGAACCCGAACCAGGTAGCCGCCGGAGCGGACCGTCTCAAGGCCCTGCTCAGCACACGGCTACGCAACTACGGGGACGTAGAGCTGGTCCTGTCGCCCCTTGACGCGCTGACACCGGTGTTTCTCAAGGAACTCACCGAGGTGGCACGTCAGCACCCTTGGGTCGTGCTGTTCTTCGACACCTACGAGCGCACCGGTCCGATGCTCGATGCGTGGCTGCGCGACGTTCTGGGCACCGAACGGTACGGAGAACTCCCCGCGAACGTACTGATCACCCTCGCTGGTCAGTCCCGGCTCGCCGCCCGTACCTGGGAGGACTGGCACGACCTGGTCACCGACTGGCCGCTGGCGGTCTTCACGGAGACCGAGGCGCGTCGCCTCCTTACCGGCAAGGGGATCACCGACGAGCGGGTAGTGGAGGTGATCCTGCGCCTCTCAGGCCGGCTGCCGGTGCTGGTCTCCACCCTGGCCGAGACGCAGCCGGGAACGGTGGAGGAGATCGGGGACCCCAGCGGTACCGCCGTCGAGCGGTTCCTGAAGTGGGAGCCCGACCTCGCCCGGCGGGCCGCCGCCCTGGCCTGTGCGTTCCCACGGGAGCTGGATGAGGACGTATACCGGGTGACGGTCGAGGAGGAAGCCGCCGAACTGTTCGGATGGCTACGGTCGATGCCCTTCGTTACCGATCGCTCAGGTCACTGCCGCTATCACGAGGTGGTGCGCGGAGCGATGCTGCGCCTGCAGCGCAGGCAGTCGCCGGTCCGCTGGGCGCAGCTCCATACACGGCTGGCTGATGCCTTCCGCCACCGCCGCGAGCACCTCGAGGAAGCGACAGTCCCCAGTGCTGGGTGGTGGTCGGATGAGACCTGGCGCGGTCTCCGGCTGGAGGAGACCTACCACCGGCTCTGCGCCGGTTCCCGCGCCGCCCTCCCGGCCGCGCTGCGCGAACTCATCGATGCCTACGACCACGGGATCAACAGCCTGCGCCGGTGGGCTGTAGCACTGACCGAGGCGGGCTTCGACGCGGATTCATCAGAGCTGACCAGGTGGGCTGAAGAACTACGCGCGGCCCTGGATGAGGCTGCCCCGGGCATCGCCGCCCTGACCCTGCTTCTGGCTCGCCCCGGCCTCGAGCCCGTTGGCCGAGCATGGGCTCTTACCCTCCGGGTCCGTGACCATCAGGTCGCCGGGGACCATGATCGGGCCCTGGCCGACTACACCCAGGCCATCACCCTGAACCCGCTGGCCGAGCGCGCCTGGTACGGGCGGGCTCTGACCCAACACCTCACCGGGAACTACGCGTCGGCGATCGGCGACTATACCCGGGCCCTGGAACTCGACCCAAGCGATGCGATGAGCTTGTTCAACCGGGCAACTTTGTACCGCGTGGCTGAAAGATACGAGGAGGCTCTGGCAGATGTCGATCGAGTGTTGGAGACCGCTCCGGATCATCAAGGGGCAGCCACTGCACGGGCCGGCATCTACCATGCGCTCGGCCGCTACGAGGAGGCCTTGGAACAATTCACTCGCCACCTCACGACCGCTCCCGAAGATGAGGCCCGGACTTTGGCGAATCGGGGTGGGACCTACGCGGCGTTGGAGCGTTACGCGGAAGCCTTCGAAGATTTCGGCCGGGCCATCGAACTTGATCCGGGGCTCGCCGGGGCTTTCACCAGCCGTGGTCTCGCTTATCGCCGACTGGACCGGTACGAGGAAGCCGTGGCCGACTTCACGCGGGTAGCTGAGCTGAGCCCAGACAGTGCCTGGGCCCTCACGCTCAGGGCCGAGGCCTACCGAGCCTCCGGACAGCACGAGGGAGCCCTGGCTGACTACACCCGCGCCCTCGAGCTCGACCCCGGGTCCGCCTGGGCCCTCACCGGCCGTGGCAGCACCCTCCAGTCGATAGGGCGGCACGACGAAGCCCTTGCCGACTTCAATCAGGCCATCTCACACGACACCAACCTCCCATGGGCCTTCCACCTGCGAGGGATGGCCTGGGCCCATGCCGGCCGGTTCGAACACGCTCTCGCCGACTTCGACCGATACTGCCTGATCAGCCCGAGCAACAGCTGGGCTCTCCGAAGGAGAGGCGATTGCCACCGCACATTGGGAGCGTACGAGGAAGCCTTGACCGACTACGGCCTCGCAGCCGAACTCCGCCCCACTGATGCCTCCACCCTCGCCGCCCGCGGTGTCGCGCATCGTCTGCTCGGCCACTACCCCGAAGCACTCGCCGACCTCACCCGATCCATCGAGCTCGACGCCGATGACCCATGGGCCCACTACGAGGCGGCCGTCGCCATGGCCGCGCTCGGCGACCCTGACGGCGACCACCACCTCAGACGCGTAGTGCAACTTCTGGGTTCTCGTGCCGCGGGGCAACGTGATGCTTTCGAAGCAGACATCCTCGTCCTGACCTACTGCCTTTGGGAGCAGTGGGACCAAGCCGAGCAGCGCCTCTCCCACTTTCTAGACGCCTCTGAACCGACTGGTCAGGTGAGCCTGCTGATCATCGCCCTCCGCAGCCTCGTCGCCGTGAGCCCCTCGATCGAGCCTCGCATCGCAGTGTTCTGCCAGAAGCTCGAGGAGAAGCTCACCGGACCTGCCCAGTAGCGCCCTCAGCCCCCAATGTGCGTGGCCTGGCCAGGGGGGATCGAACTCGTGCAGCAAGTGGCGGCGTGCAAGAGCCGAGGCGGCCAGGCTGGTTCACGGAATTGCGGGCTTCTGATGACGGCTCGCGCTGTCCGGGCTCCGCTCCGGCGCACCGGCAGTCCGGCAGGAACACCTGCTCGCGGGAAACTGACCCTGCCCGCGAGCATGGCCCCGACCGTGTCTGGTCAGGGCCGCCGCCATGGCAGGCCGGTTTGAAGGCGGACCGCGGCGAGGTCGGGTTTGGCCGTTTTGGTGGGTGTCCACCGACCGCGCCTTAGCCGTAGTAGTCGCTGCTCCCCGCAGGCAACCGAAAAGCTTCTCGTGATTTTCGAGTCACATTCCGGAGAAGGCTCCAGTAGCCCAAATGGATCCGACGAGGATGCTGAAAACCCCGATGAGCCTGAATGTTTCGACCGTCGCCCTCCCTGAATTCATGAATGAAGAAAAAAAGGCGTAGATCCGGCCAGCGAGATTACCTGCATTGCACAGCAATCCTACACCGAGCAGGATGAGGGCTATTCCGGCAATTGTAAACAACACTCGCGCACCTCCAACTCTCCCAACTGATTGTCCATGAGTACTTTCCGATGCATCGAATTCCTCGGCAGGCATCTCTGAAATCGGACAGGTGTCCACCTATTGTGCAGTTCCGGGGGGAGGCGTAATGGCGCGACGTGACACCGCAGGGTCGCCGGGGCGGCGATGCTGTCACTTGAAGAGCATGGAGAGCGAGAGTGTCACGCAGAGTGTTCCGGCGACAATGAAGGCCACTCCGAATGTGATCACGTGACCGCGAGTCGCGCGAAACCCGTCTGCGGGTTGGTTTGTCTTTTCGAGTATCCCACTCGCAACGTCAGCGACTTTGTGCATTCTGGAAAGGAAAGTGGCCCCTACCAGCCACAACGTCAACCCTACGAAGCCCAGGAAAATCTTGCCTTCAGTTGAGGTCTCAGCTGCGATCATATGCTGAAGCATCTCCACGCCCCTTCCTTCCTGTAGTTAGTCAGTCCGAGCGCACCTACGCCGGGTCCGACGGTTCACAGCCGGGTGCCCCAAGCGCGCGAACACGGCTTGTGGTGGGCTTGGCGGAACGGTGCGGTTCGACCTCGCGCTGAGCCCTCGCCAGCGGGCTGACGAGGGCTCAAACAAGCATCGTGGGACGCGCACGATGAGAATCAGCCGATTGTGCGGCGTCGACGTGAAAGCATCGAATTACAGATTCCGTTGCCTGTCGGGCGAACCCAGGTATCGGATTGTCGCCACAGCGATGACTCCGACGGCAGATCCTGCGATCGCCAGAAATGCTATTGATGCTGCAGAGTCGCCCTGCGAGAGTCCGAATATGGCATACATGAACGCCCCCAGGATGGCGCCGCAGATGTACTGCCACTGCAGATTTACCAGGGAGTCGATCCCCTGGACAAGTCTCCTGAACACTATGCCTGCCACGTAGTGGATCCCTTGACTGCGGACTCGGTTAAGCAAGAGTATGGATGGCCACCCGCGTGGGCCGGTCCCAGGCCAGCCAGGAAAAGGGCTCTCGTGTTACTGCGGACGTGCGACTCGAGTGCAGGCTACCGAAGGACCGCGACTCCCCGGTGAGATCGCGGCCCTTCGGCGAGTGTGTCGATTGAAGGCCGACTCGCGCAGTCCATTTATCGCAGTTTCGGTTCATACGAATATCCTGATGCCCAGATTGCGCCGACAAAAACACCAAAGATGCCGAAGACTCTAAACGTGCCAACTGTAGCCCTGCCGGCACCCATGAACGAGGCGAAGAACTCTAAGATCCGACCAGCGAGGTCACCAACGTTCGCCGCCAAGCATGCGCCGAACAGGATGAGGGTGATTCCAACAACCAGAAATATCACCGTCGAACCTCCGACTCTGGGAATCCCTGCCATCGGAACCATAGAGGATTAAGCCCGCCGCTGACAGGAGTGCGCATTCCAGTGTTATTTCAATAAGCGCTTCCCGGTGCTGATTTTTATAGCTTCATTTCAGAAAAGTCTGAGAATCCCGAATAGGATCCCTATGACCCCTATTGCAACCCAAAGGGTGCCAACTATGCCTTTAAGTAGGGATCCTCTCCGCCTGCGGGCGAAAATCAAGCCTGCTCCGAGGCATGCTGACCCAAAGGCGAGGAAGAAGACTCCCGCAAAGATCCCCATTAGGAAAAGACCAAGAATGTCAAGCCGAAGAGGGTTCCGAAGACGCCAAGGAAAACGCACCAATACCCCACCGCCCGAAATATCCAGGTGCTTCGCTCGTCATCCGGCGCCAAATTGATTGGCGAAGCCAGCATTCGGTCCGCGAAACCGCGATGGTTTCGAACCATAGCCAACCCGAAGAGGAGCAGGCCTATGCCCAGGAGTAGGGGGATGACCTTCACCATCACTATCATCTCTTTCTCGTTGTATCTTCTCGTCCAGTTTCGATATCTAATCCGGTAGACCCTGGGCCGGGGCAGGTGGGCTCGCCCCGGCCCAGGGTGTCACGCTCAGCTACAGCCGAGGTTTATGGAGCACCCCCAGGTGTAGTTGATGCCGGTCTCGGCACCTGCCTCCATTCCGATGCCACCGCCCCCCTGGAATGCCCAGACTGGCTCACCCTTGCTGTTTCGTACCCATGATCCATCCAAGTTGAACGAGCTCTCGTGCTTTACGATCGCACCCGCCACGTAGTGGGCGGAAACTTCTTTGTCCCAGCCCCATCCTCGAAGCTGGTCGAACGAGTCGGCATTACTACTCAGCAGTGGACGGGACCTGGGTCGGCGAGGCCGCCAGCCCCGACGCGATCCTCGACCTGATCGGCGCGTACGAGGACGGCGGTGAGACGCGATGACGACCGCCACCGTGCCGCGCACCGTCCTGGAGCGCTTCCCCGCCGGCCACCCCCGCGGCTCCTGGCCCGCCGACGACTACGCCGCAGCCCAGCGCGCCCAGGGCATCGACGCCCACGTCGTGATGGATCTGACCACCGACCAGTTCCTCGTGGTCACCGGCACCACCACCCGATAGCCCGCCCAACCGAGAGGTGAACATGACCGAGACCGAGCCCGAGACCATCCGCTACACCGCCGACGTGGTCGCCCTGACCCCCGGTGGCAACGTCCTGCTCATCGAGCGCGGCTGGCCCCCTTTCGAAGGGGCTTGGCCCCTGCCGGGCGGACATTTGGACGAGGCGGAAGCGCCCCACGTGGCCGGCGCCCGCGAGTTGGCCGAAGAGACCGGCCTCCACGTGAATGTCGGTGACCTGCACCAGATCGGCGTCTGGGACCAGCTCGGTCGCGACCCGCGCGGCCGCTACACCACCTTCGCCTACATGGTCGTCGTCCCCGACGGCACCCCGGTCACCGCCGGGGACGATGCCCGCAACGCCCGCTGGTGGCCGCTGACCGACCTGCCGGATCTGGCGTTCGACCACGCCGACATCATCAACGCGGCCGTGATCCCCACCCCCTGACGCAGCACACACGGAGCGCCGCGCACGACCTTCCCGGCCGCGCGCGGCGCTTCGCCGTTCCCGTCCGCTCCTCACCCGTGACCGTCGACCGGACCAAGGAGTCCGCCATGAAGACCTGCGTTTTCTGTGCCATCGCCGCCGGGGAGGCCCCGGCCGTCATCGTCCGAGAGTGGCCCGACGCCCTCGCGATCCGCCCGCGCAGCGGCGGCGTGAACGGCGGGCATGTCTTCGTCCTGCCGCGCGTCCACGTCCAGGACGCCGGCACCGACCCGGAGGTGACCGGCGCTGTGATGCGCCGGGCCGCCGAGCTGATGGCCGAGCTCCCGGCCGCGAACCTGATCACGTCGAAGGGCGAAGCGGCGACTCAGTCCGTTCGCCACCTTCACGTCCACGTGGTTCCCCGCGAGGCCGGCGACGGCCTGCCCCTGCCCTGGACCCCGCAGCACGCGGCCCGCGCCGCCGCGCAGAACGGAGCCACGTCGTGAACGGCCCCACCACCCTGGTCATGGCCCGTGAGCCCATCCCGGCCGGGCCGTCTGTCTTCCTCGCCGGCCCCACCCCGGACAAGAGCAACCCCGTCCCGTCCTGGAGGCCCGACGCCCTGCGGGCGCTCGCCGAGCAGTGGACCGGCCCCCGGCCGCTGACCGTCCTGAGCCCCGAGTCCCGCAACGGCGACCGCGCAGACCGCTACGAGACCCAGGTCGAATGGGAGACCGACGCCCGCGCCGCAGCGAGCGCGATCCTCTTCTGGATCCCCCGCGACCTGAAGACGCTGCCGGCCATGACCACCAACGTCGAGTTCGGCCTCGACGTCGGGACGGGCCGGGCGGTGCTGGGCTGCCCGCCCGACTGCCCCAACCCCGAGCGCAACCGCTACCTCATCTACGTCGCCCGCCGCCACGGCGTACCGGTCCGCACCACCCTCACCGACACCGTGACCGCAGCCCTCGCCCTCGTCTCCACCGCCCACCCCGAGCAGGAGAACCTCCGATGATCCGTCGCCTGTTCCGACGCTGCGCCACCACCCCCGGCACCGTCCTCACCCCCGAGGACCAGGCCGTCGTCGACGCGTTCCGCGCGATGCTCGCCGCCCTGCGCACCCCCGCACCCCGGACACCCGGCTGCGCCCAGGACGTCGCCGTCCGGGTCGGCGCCCACATCGAACGGGCGCACACCCGGCCGGGCGACGACCACGGACCCGACCTGATCGCCGTCGCCCTGGTCCACCCCGACACCCCGCACGCCTCGGCCTACATCCGGCGCTACACCCGTAAGGGCTGGCTCCGCTGCGAGACCGCCACGATCCTCGGCCTCTGGCAGTCGGCCTACACCGCGCTCTCACACGCCGCGGCGGGCCTCGACCTCCCCGACGACGTCGGCATGCTCCCGGCCTACTACGGGGTCAACGTCGAAGCACGGCAGACCGGCGGATCCGGCTTCACCGTGCTCCGCCTCGGCCCATACAGCCAGACCGGGCTCGCCTCCCGTGACGCCGATCGCCTCAACACCGAGCTGCAGGGCCAGGAGACCACGGCCGTGCCCGGGTTCACCGTCACCGTGGCGAGCGTGCCGTTCGACTTCGGCGACCACGAGAAGTACACCGACCCGTACGACACCGACGTCACCACGCTCTTGGCTGCCGCCATCGCAGAGGTGAGCGCATGAGTACCACCCTGTACGAGATCACGACCAGCAAGGGCGACGAAGGCACCATGCAGCCCGTCGAGCGGGTGACCTGAAGCGCAACCCAGAAACACCAAAAGCCCTGCCCCGGCACGTGCCGGGGCAGGGCTTTTGGTGTTTCTGGGCCAACAGCAGGTTGGGCGAGGCGTTGTCCCGCCAAGCGGGAGATATCGACCAGATGTTTACCGTGTAAACCTGCATGGCTCCGATCCCGAAGCGCAGAGGTAACGCCGAGCGACACTGCTTGCGACGTTTACACGGTAAACGGGAGTCACAGCCCGCCGTCAGGCGTCACCCATGAGCAGCAATGTGAGCTCCTCGCGGTGTTCAGCTGACATGTGCGCTCGGAGTTGCTGGTTGAACCACTGGGGGTCCGTCCACGGGAGGGCGGGAATCTCGGAGGGCTCCGTAGTGGTCTTTACCGTGTAAACATCCGCAGGCGGAGCGGCGGGGGCTCCCTGCTCTCCGGACGGCTGGCCGGGCAGTACCACCGAAGGCGCTGGCGTTGCGGGGTCTTTGCGGTCCCGTCGGATGCGGGGCTTTGCTGGGGCCTTCGCGGCTTTCATGGAAGTTTCGGCCTCGGTGCGCTGCTGTTCGGCCGGAAGCCCGCCGATGCGACGACCTTCATGAACGCGGAGCTCGCCAGACTCAACCTTCTCCTGGAGGTCTTCCGGAAGCTTGAGGAGAGCGAGCCGCTGGGATACCCAGCCAGGGGTCTTCCCGAGCCGCTTGGCCACGGCCGACTGAGTTCCGTGCACACCAAGCAGCTCTTGGATGGCCTTCGCCTGGTCCAGCGGAGGAACATCCACACGATGGACGTTGGCGATCAGGGCCGATTCGAGGATGTCGGCCGCACTGGCGGCGAGGGCGTCGTTGACGTCGATGCGGAGCTCGGCCAGGCCGGCTGCGTGCGCGGCGGCCAGGCGCCTGTTGCCATCAACTACGACGTACTCAGCTTCGCCGATAGCTTCGGCCTGGTCCGCGTGGACGGCGAGGAAAGCCACCGTACGCACGACAGCTACCGGCTGGAGCTGACCGCGTTCCCGCAGTGATGCGGCGGTCTCCTCGATGTCGGTGAGCTCGTCGCGCGGGTTGAACGGGTTGTGCGCCAGAACGGACAACGCCACCGCTGCCGGCGGCCGCTTCCCCTCTCCGGCCATGATCTGCGCCCGGGTTCGCACACGACGCGGGGACGGCTTGCTCTCCGAGCCGTCGTCGTTGATGTCGAAGCCGCGGGTGATTCGCTGGGGGCTGGTGGTCATACGGCGAGCTCCTTCGCCAGATCGCGCATCGCCTGAGCGTGTTCGCTGTCGGGGGCGTACTCAAGCAGCGGGATCTCCCCGTCTGCCGCCTCCCGGCCTTCCTTGAGGTCGCCGATGACGGCGAGGACCGCCGGGGACGTACTCCGCTCCCACTGGTCCTTGTTCTCCTTGACCAGCTTGCCGCGCCGGCTGTCGTACGCGTTGACGACGAGTCCGAGGTAGTCGATCTGGATACGACCCTTGCGACAGAGGTCTTCCTTCTGGGCCCGCAGCAGCTTGAAGGCCCTGTGGGAAGCCTTGTTGGCCCAGACCGGCGTGATGAGACCGGACCGGTCAGCGAGCTCACCGTCGCGGCGCCGCACGTAGTACAGCGCGGTGTCCATGTTCAGACCGAGGCTGGGCGGGCCGTCGATGATGATGACGTCGTAGTCCTCCTCCAGTGGCTCCAGCGCCCGCTCGAGAGCGGCCTCGCTGAACGAGACCTTCGAGAGGGACACGTCGCGGAGGAACGCGTCGTCCGAAGCCGGCAGCAGATGGAGCCGCTCACCAAACCGCTTCTGGTCCAGCGCGACTAGCAGCTCGCGGATGTCGCCCTTCGCGCTGCCCTCCATGTGCATGAGGAGCGTCTCGACGTCGTCCTCGTACATCACGTCCTCGAAGCCGAGCTCGGCTGTGAGATGGCCCTGCGGGTCGTAGTCGACGAGGAGGACGCGCCTGCCGGCCTCGGCCAGGGCCTGCGCCATACCGGACGAGATGAACGTCTTTCCGACGCCGCCCTTCTGGTTGGCGACTATTACTCGGGCCACCGGCTGGGCGTGGAGGGGAGCGCTGGGGGAGGGATGGTGTTCCAGCCACAACGTCACCGCCTGGGCAAGCCCCTGCACGTAGGTGACCCCGCGCTCCCCGCAGACCGACTTGAAGTTCTCCGGTTCACCTGGTGGCAGGAAGGTTCCCCACGTCTTGGCTTTGGCGGTGTCGACCTCGGGCGGATCGGGGGTCAGGTACCACGCCTTGATGGCGTGCTCGGTGGCGTCCTGGATGTCCATGCCGTGCTCGAAGGCTCGGATCTTCAGGAGTCTGCGCAGCTGGGGAGTGAGCGAGGTAATTAGTTTCTCTCGCCCGCCGTTCTGGGTTGGGATGCTCATGTAGGCGAACTTTACTAGGTCGTTCCGTGGTCGTGGACGACGACATTCCGACCGACACGTGAGCAGGGCTTCGCCGTCGTTGCCCGGCGGATAGATAAGCTGCCCCCTACGGCCAGTGGAGGGCCGTGCTTTCTCAGGCATCGCGGCCCAGCTGGTGTCCGAAGCAGAAGGCGGACGAGCTCAGCTACGACTCCACGACAAAGCATCAGTCCGAGAACGGGAACGGCATCCGAACGCCGTGCCGAGGGCCGCCGGTACGGGATAGGGACCCTCCCATGCGCAACCTTCTGAGCCGGACCGCCGAACGTCGTTGCTGTTACACGAACGAGTCCTTCGGCAGGGCCCGCTCCGGCCTGCGGCCGGACCAAGAGCCGATCCCGCCCGCTCAGGGCCGGGAACAGAGGCACTTTGAAGCAGCCGTCTTCGATGAGCTGCTCAAGTGCCACCACCGGTTCACCGAGTACACCTTCGGTATTCGACGCGTGCACCCGCTTCCAGACTCCCTTGAGCTCGAGGTGGAGAGCGAGGAGCGCGGGCAGGACATCCTGGGTCACTTCCTGCCCGCCTGCGACGAAGTAGGAGAGGAGGTAAGCGGCCTGCTGGGCCTGCGCGTCGCGAAGTGCACTAAGCGGGGCATCGAGCTCCACGTGGCAGGCCAACAGACGTCGTTGTGGCTCACCGGCCTACCGCCCGCCACCTGGCAGCGCGCGGAACGCAGCGTCCTGGACAGCACCCATGCCGCGGGTTGGCAACCCCTCTGGAGGAGGGCCTACGCCTGGAGCCGCCCAGAGCTGGCGTTCGAGGCCCGCTGGAACTCTGGGGAGTGGGCCCGACAGATGCAGGCGGGAGCCCGGTACACCAGCGGGCTGCTACGTCGCATCCCGCTCTTCCACCGCGTGTCCCCTGCCCAGGTTGTCACCGGCTACAAGGGACTGCCCGTACTGGGGTATGACGGGTTCGGGCCCGTCAGGTGGGTCCTCGAAATCGACTTTTCTGACACCCGCCACCACGCCGACCACCTCGTCGACATGCTCACGGACCGCACCTTCGGCCTACCTCTCGCGCCGGCCCTTCACCTCGAAGAGTCGCAAGGTCGCCCCCTCCCGCCCAACATCCTGCGCCTCGACGACACCGAACGGACCGCGCTCTTGGAGATGAGGCTCTCCACAGGCATGTACCGGTCGTACATTGCGCAGCACCCGGAAGCGGCTGACCGCATCCAGCAGCGTGTTGATGCGGTGCTTGCGAAGCATGAGGCGGATTCTCCCCTTCGTGCCGGAACGCGAGGGAGGCCGAACGTTGGGCGGGCCCGCGAGGCTGCTGAGACAGCGAAGAAGCTCGCGGCGCGGCGCCAGTAGGAGGCAGCCCGATGGTCCCGTCTGTGTTGAGCCGCCGCTAAATACCGGTTTGTTGACAGCGGCCTATTCACCCGAAGGAGCCTTGAGGCCCCATGCGGCGCTGGGGGCGGCGGCGAAAACCGGAAGCCGAATGTCATTGCGGGGCGTCATCCTGAGCACATGAATGAGGTGAGCGAACCGGGCAGAGCACGCGATGAGTCGGACCTGACAGCGGCGGACCCACGGCCCGTCCAGAGTGTCGCGGTGAATTTGCTGCTGGGGGACATCCTCCGCAACTTTGACCCCCTCGCGCAGGTCCGCGCCCAGATCGCCGAGCTGAGCACATCCCTGGTGCCGCAGCAAAATCTGGGGCGCCTGTTCGCTAATGCTGTCGGCACCGTCCGCATCCTTCCGCAGTTGGAGCGCAGCCTGGGCGCCGTCGGGGGCCTGGCCAGCGACCAGGCGGCCATCCGCCGGCTGGTCGACTCGGGCAGCATGCCCGGGACGGTCGCCGGCTTCCAGGGGAGTATCGCCGCGCTCGTGAAGCCTGCACCGCTCCCGTTCGAGCTGCCCAAGAGCGTCCTGGACAGGATCACCCGAAGCCAGGCAGAGCGGAACCGCGCCTTCGCTGACATAGCGGCCAAGGCCCTCGGTCCCTCGCTGGCACGTCCGATGCTCTCCGACCACCTCCGGGCCAGCCTCGTCCAGTTCCAGCCGGTGCCGCTCGCCCTAACGGGTCTTTTCGACTCGGCCCCGTGGCGGAGCGTGCTGGCGCAGATCGGAGAGCGGAACCGCCTCCTACTAACCTCAGGACTCCTCGACACCTTCAGCAAGTTCGCCGCCGGCGTCACGGACCTGCTGCCGGAGAACCTGCAGGCACTGCGTACCGCTGAGTGGGCGAAGCTCTTTGCCATCTGCGAGGAGGACGGTGTCTGCCTGATCTGGGCACCGCGCACGGAACACATCGAAGGTTTGCTCGCACTGCCCGGTCGAACCGAGCGCCAGCAGTACCTCGTGGAACACCGTTTGGACGTTGTGGACGACGTGCTGGGGAGCCTCGACGCGGTCGATCACCCCGAGCTGCTCGACCTCGTGGAGCTAGCCCGGGACGCCGCTGACTCCGTGCGGGGCGGGTACTACCGACCGGCTCAAGCCCTGCTTGGGAACATCCTCGACACCGCGATGGCCAGACACGGCCACACGTGGCTGCGGGCTGCCTTCCCCTGGGCCCGATTCACAAGTCGCAGGAAGAACCCCGGCAGCAACACGGTGCTCACGGAAGCCCATGCCGCGCTGCCAGCATGGGGCGAACTGCAGATGCTGATGGTCGTCCCCGCCCTGATGGTGAGCGGCATGATGAAGGCGTTCGCCAAGACGGATCGAGAACAGACGTTCAACCGGCACCTCGCCGCACATGAGGCTTCGACCGCCGCGTACCGGGTCGAGTTCGCCCTGTCCTCGCTCCTGATCGTGCAGGCCCTTCTACGTCAGATCGACCAGCACCTGTACGCCGCCGGAGAGTGATGACATTTGCTTCAGGCCCGGGGCCGCTTCCCGTCTGGCGGGCGCCGGTGAAGATAGTTCGGCCGCTGATCCCGCCTGGGGGGACGTTCCGCTGATCGGTCTTTTCTTGTAGGTCAGAGCCGTGTGGCGTGGTTTCCATGACAGTGGATATCAGGGTTGTCCGGGCCGGTCAGATGTACCGCTACTACCTCCGCCAGACCGTCGTCGGCGACGGCCGCCGCCCTGCGCGCACGCCGCTGCGCGAGGCCCAGGAGCAGGCCGGCGTCCCGGCCGGTCGCTGGATGGGCCGTGGCCTGGCCGTGCTCGGACTCGCGCCGGGTGAGGAAGTCACCGAGGTGCAGCTGCGGAACCTCTTCGGCGAGCGGGGCCGACACCCGTACGCGGACCGGATCGAAGCAGACCTGCTCGCCAAGGGCGACCCGCCGAAGAAGGCGTTCAAGGCCGGCGCCCTCGGACGCCGGGTGATGGTCACCGGTGTCGACTTCGTCTTCCGGCCGCAGCCGACGATCTACCTCCTGTGGGCGCTGGGGGATGAGGAGACCCGGCAGGTGATCGAGGCCGCGCACGAGCGGGCGATCGCACGGGTGCTGGAGTGGATCGAGGACGAGGTCGCGGTGATCCGGTACGGCAAGGACGGCATCTACCGGGTGCGCCCGCCCGGCGGTCTGGTCGCCGCGCGCTTCCGCCACTACGAGGCGCGCTCCGGGATGCCCTTGCTCCATGACCATCTGCTGCTGTCCGTGAAGGGGCAGCGCCTGGACGGAAAGTGGGGGTCGATCCACACTCTGGCCCTGCACGAGAACACCGTCGCCGCCTCCGCGCTCTACAACGAGCTCGTGGCCGCCGAGGTCTGCGAGGCACTGGGGCTGGCTACCGAGCCGCGCACCGTCACCCCGGGGCGCCGGCCCGTGATGGAGATCGCCGGGGTGCCGCACGAGCTGATCCGCTGGACTGCCCGGCGCAGCGACCAGATCGCCGCCTGCATGGAGGACCTGGAGCACGAGTACGTCACCGCCGTCAAAGACGACGGCACCCTGAAGTTCCTGCCCGTGGTCTCCGAGCGGGCCCGCGCCAAGCTGAACCAGATCGCCACCCGCAAGACCCGCCCGCCCAAGCAGCAGACCCGGCCGCTCGCGCAGCTGCGCGTCTGGTGGAAGGCGAGCGCGATCCTGACCTCCGGGGTGGCCGTCGACGTCATCAACTCCCTCCTCGAGTACGCCCGCGCCGCGGCTGCCGCGATACGGGCCCGGGTCGCCGCCGTGGTCGACATAGCGTTGGCGGCCGTCGACGTCGCCGCGACGGTGTTCGTGATGAACGACGGCGGTCGCTTCCACCGCCGGCACCTGCTCGCCGAAGCCCGCCGCCACCTCGCCCTGGTCCTGCGCGGCCGCCGCCGCGAGCGGGGCCTGGACGAGACGATCGTGGCCGCCGCCGTCTCCACCCACTGCCTGGACATCAGCGAGCCGAAGACCACGATCGGCCTGCTGTCGGACTACCGCCTCTACACCGCACGCTGGGCCCTCTCCGACCTCCCCGCCCGGCCCCGCCCACCCACCCCCGCACCCGACCCGGACCGGCAACCCCCGGCCGATCCCGGCGAGCCGGCTGTGTCCCGGCCTCCGGGCCCGGACGCGGGGGAGTGGGAGATCCCGCGCATCCCGCTGCAGTACGAGCGCGCTGTCCTCGCCGGTGCGGTTGTCCGGGAGAACCTGCGCACCGCCGCCACTGCCACCGCCGTGCGGGGCCGGGCGTACGACGTCGTCGCGCACCAGCAGGCGGCGATGCCCGAGCAGCTGCTCGCGGCCGCGGCCGCCGATCCCGAGGACAAGGACGAGGACCAGGAGCCGGAGGCCGGACCCCGAGAGGCGATAGACCTGACGGCGCTGCGGGCCCTCCGGGAGTCCCGCACGGACGTGGAGGCCCTCGATCTCACTGCCGAGCGGCTGCGCCACCTTCAGGACGCGTTCACTAAGGCGGCCGGCGACTCCCGCACCCGCGCGATCCACTACGCCGAACAGGACGACCCCGATGCAGTGGTTCCGGTGCGCCGGGACGATCAGCAGGCGGACCGCCCGCAGGAGCCCGGACCGCACCGGGGCCGGGAGGCTGGCCACTGAGTGGACCCGATGCCACGCACCCGGTGAGGTGGTGCGCACCGACGATGTCGTGCACTCTCCGCATGGATGCTCGGCATCGTCCCGGAGTGCACGACACCGCGATGACGATGCACGACATCGCCGGGACGATGCCGAGCATCCACCCCGGTGCACCTGCCGCGTTTCCCCTTGACACAGGCCCGTGTCAAGGGGAAACGCGCCGCCCTGGGCACTCCGGAACACCGCACCGGGCCCACCCGATGCGCGCCACTCACACCCGCCGGCCATCCGCGGCGCGCATCGTGCACCGGGTGGATGTCCATCGGGTGGATGCCATCGGGTGGGCGCCACCGAGTGGGCGCCACCGAGTGGATGCCGTCGGATCGAGTGGATGCCACCGAGTGGATGCCCACCCGATGCTGCACCGGGTGGGCATCCACTCGGTGCAGCCGGTGCGCGGCTACCGGTGCCCTCCGACCGTGTGCACCGCGCGGGCCAGCTCCAGGCGCCCATCGCGTATCACCTCCAGGGCGCGGACGACGTCCTTCGGCTCGGTGATGAAGACCTGGGCGACGAAGTGCACGATGCAGTGCGCGATGGCCGGCGCCGCGCTGGCGGGGCAGGCGTGGGCCCACTCCGGATCGCCATGAGGAAGATGACGCCGAGCTCGTCCAGGACGAAGGAGTCGGCGTTGATGTCGTCGATCTCGTGGGGCAGCGCGGTCACCGGGAAGACGAGCTCCTCTGCGATGGCCACCAGCAGGCCGGTGTGGGGGAAGACCTCGACGGCGAGCCGGTGCACGGCGGCATCGTCGCCCGCGTCGACTGCCAGCACGTAGTCGAAGGCGAGCTGTACCTGTGCCGGGGTCAGCGCGCGGTTGATCGGCATGTTCTCGTGCATCGAAGGCTCCTGTCGTACGGTCACCGTGTGGGGCCACGGCGACGTCTCCAACAGGGTTCAGCTGCGGGCCTGTGGACAGCGGCCGGAGATTTCTCCCCCGCTCCACGGGATGGGGATGGGTCAGGACGCCCGGGGCTTGCCCGGCCTCACCGGCGCTGGGCAAGCCCACGCAAGTTCCTGTGGGCCCCCCTTGGGAGGCCCCTTTGTAACCCCCTTTGGTGCCCGACACCCCGAGCCTGGGAAAATCCCCTGGTCAGGCCCAGAATCGGCGCGAAACCCGCACCGTCACGACCCTCTTCTCTACTCCTGATGTCAGTAGTGGAGGAGATCATCGGGTTCCGGGGGGTTGGACGCCCTTTCAGGCCGGGCGCGGCCAGCAGCGTCGGTCGGCCAGCGACCGGTCGCGAGCCAACGAGGGAGCAGAGTTGATAGCGGGGAAGCGGAAGACCAACCCGGCGGGGTCGACGAACAGTTCCCGCGGCGATGTGCTGCGCGTGCTCGGGGCGCTGAAGGTGGCCACGGCTGATCAGATCCAGCGGATCGGCGCTCCGCACCTGACGTTCCGGCACGCCGACAAGGAGACTCCGTCGAAGCAGAAGCAGGCCCGCACCGCCTCGCACACCGGCGCGCTCTCCGACATGCGCAAGCACGGCCTGTCGGAGAACGGCGGCTCCACCGAGACGGGCGACTCCCTGCGGAACCTGACCACCAAGGGCCTGGAAGCCGCCTCCTACGAGCTGCAGCGCCCGGTGACGGAGATGGGCTCCACCGCACGCGGCGCGGGCTCCAGCGGGGCCTCCCACCCGATGGCCGTCAACGAGACCGTCATCGCGATGCTGCGCCCGAAGCCGAACATGGCCAAGCTCGCCGACGACCCGCCGCACGTCCAGGCCGCCGCCCAGGCCGCCGTCGACACGCCGTCCGGGATCGGCACGATCGCCTCGTACTTCACCGAGGTCCCGCTGCCCGCCACCGGCACCTGGAACGCACCCGGCAAGGGCGGCGCCCAGGCCGACCTCGTGCTCACCGCACCGCAGGACCAGGTGCCGCTGCTGTTCATCGAGGTCGACAACTGCCACGAGACCGCCGAGGAACTCGCCGCCAAGCTGGAGAAGTACGCCCGGTTCTTCCGCCGGAAGATGAAGGACACCGACGGCAAGGAGCGCCCGATGTGGCGCACCCGCTGGACCGCCCCCGAGGGCCGGTACGGCGACGCGCCGCACCCGCCCGTGCTGCTGGTGTTCAACCACCTCGGCGAACGCAACCCGCAGCGGACGATCCCGCGCCTGCAAGAGCTCACCCGCCACCTGTGGGAGGGAGAGCGGCAGCGCGGTGGCCACCACCTCTACGACCGGCGGATCCCGATCGTCGCGGTCGGACTGCGCAATCTCCGCGAGCACGGACCGGCTGGCGCCGTGTTCGCCCGCTTCGGCCGCGATCACCCGCAGTCGCTCCTGGAGGCGATCGGCAACCCGCGCCGCGATGCCGCCGACGCCCGCGAGCAAGACGAGGCCAGGGTCCGTCAGGCGGAGTACAAGGCGCAGGTGCAGCGCGCGGCGCAGGAGAAGGCGGCGGCGAAGGCAGCCGAGCGTGAGGCGCGCCGCCCCGTCTGCACCGGCTGCGGGACGAAGTTCACCGACGAACGCTGGGAGGCAACGCAGGCGACGGACTGGGACACCCCGAATGACTCCCACCCCGCCCTGTGCGACGCCTGCAAGCAGCGAGCCGTGGCCGCCGGTGGAGGCCACGTTGGCACGCAGGAGCGCCGCGAGCCAGCGCCTGGCGGGGCGGAGCGGCACGACTTCCAGCGTGCTGCGCGCCGTCCTGTCTGCACCGATTGCGGAGCCACCTTCACCGACGAACGGTGGAAGGCGACCGAGCGCGTCGGCTGGGGCGTTACTCCAGAGCCCCGCCCGACTCTGTGCGGGGACTGCGACCGGCGGGTCGTCACCGACGTACAGGAACCCTGGTCCGACGAGCCCCCACATCAAGAGCAAGAGCAGGAACAGGCCGTGCCCGCGCAGAAGACCGGCCGCTGGTTCTCGCGCCGCACCTGACCCTGGGCAAGCCTCCCGCTGGCCCCGTGGGCAAGCCCAAGGCAACCCTGGGCAAGCGCGCGCCGCAGTCGTGGTGTTCGACTGGTTACACAGAGCTGTCGTTGTGTGCTACTTGTGGGATCTTGCATCCAGCTGGGGGCTGGGGAGGGGAAGATCGGGTGGCGGATACCGGGGTGCGTCGGGCGTCGCGCGCGCAGGATGCGGTGCGGCTGCTGTTCCTGCTGGATCGCTGCGGTGCACCGTGCGGCAGCGACCAGGTAAATGACGAGCCGCACGGAGCGGTCGCGGTGCTCCGGGGGCAGAAGCGGCTGCAGGCGTTGGATTTCTGGCTGCGGAATCCCGACTACCTGGCCGATGAGCTACTCAACCAGGTCGAGGCAGGGAAAGTCGACGACACCGCGTGGGCGCTGGAGCGAGCCGACGCCCTACTGCAGGGTGACGAGCCGGAGATCTCTCGCTATCCGATGGTGCGCTGGCGGTTCGGCGCGTGGGAGGCACTGGACGATGCCTTGGGCCTTTTGTACGCGCACGGTTTGATCGACATCGTGCCGGTGGGCGAGCCGCCGGCGAAAGTGGACCGGTGGGACTACTACCTGCTGCCGCCGGGCCGGGAGATGGCGGCCGAGCTGCGGACCGCTGCCGCGGATCTGGCCTGGTACGACGCGCGGGCCGTGGTGGTGCTGGCGGTGGCGGGGCAAAGCAGCGGCAGCCAGCTGAAAGCTTTGCAGTACGCGCAGGCCGAGTACGAGCGCACGGTGTGGAAGGCGAGCATCAGCGGTATCACCGACCGGGTGCGTGAGCGGCTCGCGCAGGTCACGAACCACAGGGTGGGAGCGGGCGGATGAGCGACTTCGTCGAGACGGTAGCCCGCCGGGCTGGCGTCGACAGCGAGCAGGCGGGAGAGATCCTGGCGCGGCACGGAGTGCGGGAGAGTGGTGTTCTGCCCCGCCCGCATCAGCTACTGATCAAACGCCTGGCGTTCACCGGGGAGAAGAGCGGCAAGTCCACCGGCACAGTCAACTTCTCCTGGGACCTGGAATCGGGCTTGTGGGGCGTGACGGCGGACAACCTGCGCGGCAAGAGCAGCATCCTGGAGATCATCTGGTGGTGCCTGCGAGGCACCGGCGCTCTCCAAACCGACGTGAGGAAATGGATCCATCACGTCCGCCTGGATGCCCAAGTCGACGGCGAGGCGTTCACGGTGCGCGTCGACAACACTGGCGACCAGCTCACCGGAACCCTGGCCGTCGGCGTCCAGCAACACGTCACGACCTTCGCCGATGAGACGGAATTCGCGTCGATAATGGGTGCCTTCATGATGGACCGGCTGGGGTTGGAGTTCTTGCGCGGCTGGCGCAAGGACACCCCCGCCCGCTCCGGCGCCGACTCCGATAGCCGCGACGGCCAGGTCGTGGTGACGTCCTGGCCGGCCTTCAGCCACGCGCTGCTGTGCCGCAACCGCGAGAGCGACGCGCTGTTGGGAGAAACGGCAGGCGGCGGCACGATGGTGAGCCTGCTGCAGATGTTCGTCGGCCTGCCGTGGACGACGACCCGCCGTGACGCCAAAGCAGCGCTCGACCTCGTGCAGCAGTCTCTGCGAGGCCAGCGCCGGCGTGCCCAGCAGGACCTCACCGCCCGTGGATCGACCTTGCAAGATCTGGAAGAGCAGCTTGCCCAGGCCCGCCAGCGAGCTGCTCAGGTCGCGGCGGCGCCGAGCCTGGAGGACGCCGCCGCAGCGGTTGAGCAGGCTGGCGCCCGCTTGGCCGAACTGATCGCCCAGCACACCGATGCCGTACAGCAGATGCACCAGACCCGCCAGGCCGAGGAAGAGATCCACGAAACCCTCGTCCTGGACCAAGCCCGTCTGCGAGACCTACGGGAGACCGCGGTCGCCCAACGGTTCTTCGGCGCACTGAAACCAACCTGCTGCCCGCGCTGCTCCACCACCCTGGACCAGCTACCCCACGCCGGTCTGGACGAGACGCACTGCCGCATCTGCGGGTCCGCCCCGGCGGAAGCACCTGCCGACCCGTCCGCAGCCGATGAGCTGGCCGCCACTGTCGACATCCTCAAGGAAGCCCATTCCCAGGCCAAAATCGTGGCCCAGCAGGCTTCCAAGACCGCGGCCGCCATCGAGGCGACCCTCGCGCAAGCCCGCGCCGATCTGACAGCAGCCCAAGCAGCCATGCCTCGCGAGTCCGCACTGCGTGCCCACCTAGAAGTCGCCCGTCTCGAAGGAAAACTCGCCGAGCGGCAGGCGGCGGAGCAGCATGCCCGCCGGCCGGACGGGATGTCGGCAGAGGAACAGGTACTGGAGGCGGGCGCGAAGGAAGCCGACAAGCGTGCCAAGGACGCCTCGACCGCACTGTTGGGTGCCGTGAGTGAGGAGATCTGCCGCCTAGGCATTCGGCTCGGCATGAAGGAACTTCAGGCCATCAAGCTGCTGGGCAACGGGAAACTCGAGGTCACTAAGGGCGGCAGCAAGACCACCTTCACGGCCGTCACACCTGGCGAACAGGTGCGCCTGCGCATCGCCACCCTGCTCGCGCTGCTGCGCGTCGGCAAAGAGACCGGCGTGGGCCGTCATCCCGGCCTGCTCTTGCTCGACTCTGCTGGCGCACAGGAGACCATCGACGTCGACGTGGCGGAAGTCCTCAGCCAGCTCAAGGACATCTGCGAGGAGACAGCCGGTCTGCAAGTCATCACGGCCACGGCCAAACGTGACCTGGCCACCGCGGCTATTCCCGCCGACCGCCTGCGCGTCGCGGGACCGGGCGCCCCGGTGTGGTAACCGGCTCGTTAAGCTAACCGACCGTCCATCACCGCCCGTCCATCGAGAAAGGCCACCCTCCGTGACCCCACTCGAGATACTCCTTGCCCAGGACGGCGATCCGCCCACTCTCACCGACCTCGGTGGCGAGGACACCTTCTGGCAGCAGGCCCACACCCTGGCCGCCTCACCACTGTGGTTCCGCGCTGTTGAGACTCTTCTGGTCGAATGGGACTCCCTGCACCATCCCGATCAGGCAGCCACGTTCGTCACGCAGGCCCTAACCACGACCACCAGCCCCGCGGCCGCCGACGACCTCCTCGACCAGCTCGTTGAGCACCCCGGCTACCTCCAACGCGCGAGCTCCCAGCTCAACACTCTCGCTCTCGAACGCACCCGCCGCCACAGCACCCCCCTAGAAGCCGAACTCGCTGGCATCTTCCTCGAAGCCGCCCTGCGCCTCGCTCTTCCGGGAACTACCAAGCGTTACGGACTCTTGGACCGCCTCGTCGACCCAGACGCCACCGCGGCTCCCGGCGCGTACGCCCGCCGCGTCGTCCGTGCCCTGGGCACCGCCTACGAACACTGGCGAGACAGCGACCTCCTTACCGCCCTGCAGCGCTTTTCCTGCAGCACCGTCCAAGGCGACGCCGCCTACGAGCTTGCCATGTGCCATCTCGCCGACGCAGCCAATGCTCCCGACCGCGCCACCCTGCTGCACGCCTTCGACACCGCGCGCGGACTTCTGCAGCAAGCCATCGACGCCGACGAGGACCGTCCTGACGCCACCGCCTTCCTCGCCGCTCTCGACGCCGTTCTCGCATTCGACACCGGCAATACCACAACCCTCGCCGCCGCCACCGACCAGCTGCGCCGCTCTCTCACTGAACACGCCGTGTGGTTGACCGGCACCCGCACTCACTGGCGCGCTGGCCGCTACGACACCGAAGCCGCCTGGTACACCCTCAGCTGCAGCCTCGAACACGCCGATGCCCACCTGGACCAGCCCCTGACCGCCTGGCCTAACCAGACCATCCAGCACGTTCTCACCGCCTACACCGCGCACCGCAGCGTCCGTCTCCAGCCACCCGAAGCCGCGCCGGGCCTTCAAGTCCTGGTTGCCCCGCGCATCGAGAATGCCTTCGCCAGCCGCCAAGGCCTTCTGCTGCATCTACGGGGTCTGGTCGCCGATGCCCCCGATGACTGGGACGCTCACGCCGCCCACCAACTTCTCCAAGCCATCGACGACCGTCTACAAGCCGGCGCCCCCCAGGCGCAACCAGGAGACCCGGGAAAAGCCGCAGCGGCGACCTCCTACCCAGAGCTGGCCGCCGAACTTGGTAGCCAGCTCCTCGCCAGCCTGCCCACGCACATGCTCACCACCCTCCAGGCCAGCTACACAGACTGGGAATCGGCCCTGGTCAGCAAGCTGCCGATTGCACAGCAGCACATCTACAACGACGTCACCGCCGTCCTGCAGGGCTGCGACGACTTCCAGCACCCCACCGTCCGGCAGCACTTCACCCACCTGATCGTCCAGGCCATCCGCTTCCTGCACAGCAGGACCAATCGCGCCCGCGCCCACCACACACCGCGCTTCGCATACCTCTTCGCCCCCGCGCCCGGCGAAAAACTTCCCCTGGAGGAGACAGTCCAGGAAGACCTCCACGACTACCTGGACGGCAACCTGGAGGACGTCGACATCGAAGTCACAGACCGCAGTGGAGGCCGAGCTGACATCGAAGTCCGCTTCCCCGGCTTCACCACCGTCATCGAATGCAAGCGCACAAAGGGGAGAACCACCCGCGAGGGACTAAGGCGCTACCTCGGCCAGACAGTCGCCTACCAGGCTGGCGGCATTACCTTGGGCATGCTGGTCGTCCTCGACCTGACACCCAAACCAAGCTGGATCCCCAACATCCGCGACGACATGTGGGCAGACCACATCCCGTCACCAGTTCCAGAACAACGAGACCGGTGGGCTGTCGTCGTCCGCGTCCCCGGAAACAGAACTTCTCCGTACGACATGACCACGCCAGCCCCAGCTCAGTAAAACTGATGCTGGACCTGGGAGCCCTCTCCAATCCAGCTATGCCCAGCGCATCCCGACTGCGGATAGCTGCTCCACCCGTTCCGGTGTCAGCGCGGCGGCTCTGCTGCGCTGGTTGTTGACCCATGCCCCCAGGCGGAACTGGAGCTCCTGGCCGTCTTCGGAGGGCACGGTCTCGACGTGCTTGCGGGGTACGGTCAGGTGCCCCTCGCGCTCGAAGAACTGCTGGGCGGCGCCGAGGTTGGCGGTCCACTTGTCGGCCTGCGTGGGGCGCGGCTTCGGCTTCTCGTCCTCGGTGGCGGGCTCGATCCCCAAGACCTGCTCGCACATCCACTGCTGCACCCCGGTGAGCTGGTCCCAGCCGAGCCGCACCGACGTCACCCACCGCCCGAGGTCCTCGCCCTGGCGCACGACCTCACCCGCCTCGGTGGGCAGGGCCTCGCCCGTGTCCAGGTGCTGCCGGACGAGATGGAAGGAGCGCTGCCACGTCACCGGCCAGCTCGGGCACCAGGAGGCGTCGATGTCCTCCAACTGCTCGCGCCGCTTGTCCGTCAGCGCTCCCGCCGACGACTCCACCGGCAGCCCCTCGGCACGCCGCTGCTTGATCTCGGCGGCCTTCCGTGCGGCGGCCCGCGCGTTCTTCAGCCAGATGCCCACCGCCGCGCCCTGGAAGGTGGCGTCCAGCGGCGCCAGGAGGTGGCCGTTCTCAGCAGCCCACCCGCGCGCGGCGGCCAGGCCCTCCTCCCAGGCGACGTCGAAGTGGGACCAGATCATGCCGAGCTTCTCCAGCTGGGCGATGCGGTCCTCGTCCATCTCGCCGCGGGCGTAGAACCGGCGGGCGTCGGCGGTCCACTGCCCCAGCGGGAACCCGGCGAGCGAGGCCGGCCACCCGGCGGCTTCCGCCTCCTGGTCGTCGACGGCGGGCACGCGGAACGTGAACGGCACCTTCAGGTCGCCGTGCTCGCGGGCGTAGATCACGGCCGCTTCCACGCCGCGCCGCCAGTGCTCGTGTTCCGGGTTGAGGACGCGCAGGTTGATGAACGCGGCAAGGGCGGCCGGGTCGCGGGGCGTGGAGAACTTCAGCAGGGCCTTGGCGGGGGCACTGACGCCCCCGGAGCCCTCGCCGCTCCCGCCCGTGCTCTTGGCGCTGTCGTCCTTGCTGACGGGCTTGTAGCGGCTCGGGGCCTGCTGCTCCGCCAGGGTCTCCACGACCCTGGCGTCGTGCGCCCGCAGCGCCTCCAGCAGCTTGGCCAGCCCGCCGAACGCCCGGGACGTGAGCATGTTGTCCGCCGTCTCCCCGGGCCCGAGCAGCACCGGCACCACGAGCGAGGCCATCTTCCCCTCGCCCGGCTGCATCCGCAGAGCCCGGCCGACGGCCTGGACCAGATCCGGCATCGAGCCGCGTACGTCAGCCCAGTACACGGAGTCGCAGTTCTTGGTGTCGATGCCTTCGCCCAGGACCTTCACCGAGCACAGGACGCCCTTCTCCACCACGGTGCCGTCCGTGGCGACTCCGGTGGCGAACTCGCCCAGCACCCGGCGGCGGTGGCCCGGCTTGTGGTCGCCGCACAGCCAGTCCGCCCAGACCGTGGCCGGGTACAGCTCCGGGTCGGCGGCGTGCAGCTGGGCTGCGACGTCGGGAAGGCCGGCCGCGAAGGCTTCGGCCTCCTTGACGACGTGGTGGAAGACGAGCGTGCGCCGGAAGTTCTCCTCCGAGGACGCCTTCACCAGGGCGGTCTGCAGCGCGGCGAGCCGGGCCCCGCGGACCTCTGCGGAGCGGCCCTCCGCGCCCAGGAGCTGCGCGGCCTGGAGCGCGGTGTCGGTGACGTCCACGCATACGACCTGGTAGGGGGCACAGATACCCCGGTCGATGGCCTCCGAGAGGGTCAGGGTGAAGCAGCGGCTGCCGAAGGGGCCCTCGGGGTCGTCGTCCATGCTCGCGACCAGCTCGCCCGGTGCGCCGGCCTCGTCCTCGTCACCGAGCTGCCACAGCCGGGGCGTGGCCGTCATGTAGAGGCGGCGCAGCGAGGGGATGCGGGTGTTGTCGTGGACGACCGCCCACGGCTTCCCGATCCGGCCCGAAACGCGGTGGGCCTCGTCCACGACGATCAGGTCCCAGGCCGCGAGACCCCCGGCGTGCGCGCGCTCCAGCGTGCCCAGCCCGAGGCTGGCGTACGTGGCGTAGACGGTGACCTTCTCCAGGCCCCGCGTCCACTCCACCAGCTCGTCCACGTCCGTGGTGTTGGGGAAGGACACCTCCTCACCCCGCAGCGAGGACACCCCGATCATCGGCCCCCGGCGGCCCCCCTCGCGCCACGCGGTCTCGGTCTGGGCGAGCAGGTCCAGCGAGGGCACCAGTACCAGCACACGGCCCGCGTGGAGCTTAACGCTCGGAGAGGGGTTTGTTGGTGTGCCGGGTCGTTGTTGGCCTGGGGTGTTGTGGGTTCGTTGAGAGGCGGGGTTGGTGGTTTGACGGGGGTGGCCGGGGTGTGTGGGTTGGGGTTATGTGTTCTGTGCTGAGCGGGGCTGGGTTTGTTGTAGATAGTTCTAGCGTGTAAAGGCCCGGTTGGTGTTTGTGCTGGTCAGGGCTGTGTTGCCTGTTTGGCGGGTGGGCCTATCGGCCTCGGCGGGGGCGGTGGTGGGTTTCGGCGAGGTGGTCGAGGCGGATGGCTTCGAGTGATCGTTTGGTGATGCGTTCGGTGCCGTCGTGGATGGCGGTGATGGCTGCTTGGCGGATGAGTCTGGTGAGGGATCCGATGCGGCCTGCGGTGCGCTGGTGGAGGTAGGGGGCGTGGCGGGGGAGGGTGCCGGGTGTGTGGTGGGTGAGGTCGAGGGCGTCTTCGAGGTCGGTGATGACGTCGCAGAATGGGTGGCGGGTGCCGTGGCGGGCGGGGAGGGGACCGCAGTCGACGAGGGTGGCGCGTCCGGCGAGTTGGGCTCCTCTGACGCCGGTGAACAGGGGTGTGTCGGTGACGTTGATGCCGGCATAGACGAACGTGGCGGGCAGGCGTTCGCTGAGGTCTTTGATCAGATCGGCGGTTTGGGCGCCGGTGGTGGTGCGGGGGTTGAGCCGGTGGATCTCGTCGATCATCACCAGCTGTACACCGGCTTGGGTGTAGGTGTGGCAGACAGCGTCGGTGATCTGGGTCTGGGTCATGCGGGCGGTTATGGGGATGCCGAGGTAGCGGGCGAACTCGGTGACGAGGGTTTTCGCGGTCGCGCCGGGCGGGACCAGGACATACGCGACGGGTAACACAGTGTGCGCTGATCCGGGCGGTGCGGGGTTCTTGCGGATGTGGGCGAGGTGGCAGGTGCGGCCGACGTTGAGGAGCGCGGTCGTTTTCCCCGCTGCGGCGGGTCCTGTGACGATCAGTGAGGGCCGGGCGGTGGTCTGCTGGTGGCGGCCGAGGATCATCAGGGTGCGGACCTGGGTGGCCAGGGCGTGGATGGCGGGGGTGCGGACTGTGACGAACGCGGAGTGGTAGGCCAGGCGTTCCTCTGCGCTGCGAGGCGGGTCGCCGGGGCGGGGAGGGGCGGGCGGGTCGGTGGTGGCGAAGCGGTGCCAGCCCTGCCAGGTGGTCAGGGGCCAGGACGGCTCGGCCGCGCCGCTGTCGTCGGTGCCGCCTTGTGCGCTGCCCGCGCTTGGCTGGCTGGGGTTCACCATGTGGCGGCTTCCTCATGCGCGTTGTAGAGCCCGAATCCGGTGGCCGGGGCGGGACTGGCGTCGTCGTCGGGCAGGTCGTCGAGGTCGTCGATGCTGTCGTCGTTGCCTTCGTTGCCTTCGTTGCCTTCGTTGCCTTCGTTGCCTTCCTGCGCCGGGCTGTCGGCGGGTGCTTCGGTGTCGTGGTTCCCATTGCGGGCTGGGGGAAGCGGGATGTGAGCGGTGCGGGCCATGAGGGCCTGCTCCGTTTTGGTGGCGTGGCCGCTGTGGACGCGGCGCATGAGCTGGTCGAGGGCTTCGGCGAGGCTGGCTTCGTACTGCTCGGCGTCACCGTGGTTGCCGTCAACGGCCTGGGTGCGGATGTGCTGCCAGGTGCGTTCGTCGAAGGGCCGGTGGACGTGGTCGCGGTGGATCCACGGAATCTCGGTGAGTCCACCGTCGGGAAGCCGCACCCAGATCTGGCGCACGTCGTGGGGGTTGTAGTGGATCTCCCATTTCCCGCCGCGGCCGGCGACGGGGGAGGCCTGGCCGCGGTGCGGGGCGAGGAGGTCCGCGTCGTAGGTGCGGTGGTGGATGGTGATGCCGGCGGGGGTGATGGTCTGCCAGCGCACGGGGAGCAGTTCGAGGTAGTCGCGCCCGGTCAATGGGATGGGCACGTGTCCGGCGACGGCGACGAGCGCGGCCCACATCTGGTTCGGCGCGAGGGCCTTCTTGGGCATCATCGGGTGGCGCAGCCCTTCGTGGGGCCGGTGATGGTAGTGCACCAGCCACTCATCGAGGAGGTCCTGGAGCTGGGGGACGCTGTAGCAGGCGTCTTTCTCGGTGTCGGGGCCGCGGCGGGTGACGTCGGAGCCGGTGTAGCCAGGCAGGTGCTGGCAGAACAGGGCGTTGATGGAGCCGAAGGTCCGCTCGACGATGCCCTTCGCGGTGGGGGCGCGGGGCGGGGCGGGCTGGACGCTGATGCCGAGGGTCTCGCAGGCGGCGGTGAACGCGGCGGAGACGAAGACCTTGCCCCGGTCGACGACGATCGTCTCGGGCAGCACGACCGGCCGGGCCGCAGCCCCGGCCAGGCGCTCATCCAGCGTGGCCAGCCGCTGGTGGGGGAGCGTGCGGGCGTGGTCCATGCGCAGGATGTCCGGCCACGTCGGCCTGACCGGGTGGGGGACGGCCATCTCCGCCAGCAGCAGCGCTGCGTCGACGGCCTTGGTTGCGCTCGGGCACAGCACGGCGGCCAGGATGGAGCGGGTGGCGACGTCGACGGCGATAGTCAGCTCGGGCCGGGCCAGGCGCCCGTCATCGAAGAGGGCCAGAACATCCAGGCGTGTGGTGTCGACCTGGACCTGCTCGCCCGGCCGCAGCGCGGTGGCGGGCGTGAAGGCCCGCCCGTCGACGCTCGCGGGCACCTGCCGCACCGGACCACTGGGCAGTTCACCAGGCCGGGCGAGGGAGGTGACGAGCCGGTACAGCGTGGCCTGCGACGGCGCGGGCACCGTGCCGGGACCATGCCGGTCCTCCAGAATCTGGTTGATGAGCGGGAAGAGGCCGTTGATAGTGCCCTTCGAGCGGCCGCGGCGGCGGCGCAGTGCTTCGCGGACGGCGGCGACGACTCGCTCGTCGGCCCGGCCGGTGGGGCTGGAGGCGCGGATGGTGCGGTGGTCGAGCAGCCCCCACAGGCCCTGTTTGCGGTAGGCCAGGCGCATGCGTTGCACCGTGGTGCGCGATACCTGCCCGAAGCCGAGTGCGGTCAGCTCCTCGGCCTTGGCCTGCTCCCGTTTGGCCAGCGTGTGCTGTGCGGGGTCGTACTGCGGCCTCACCACTCCACCGCTGCCGGGCCCGTCGGCAAGGCCGCATTCGACTTCCCTGACGTGACCCTGCCAGACCAGGGCCTTGTTCCGCGCCGCAGCGGGTGCGGTCTCGAACAGCCCCCACTGCGGGGCCGCCTGCGGCACGTCGGCCCCGATGACGATGAAGCCAGGATCGGCGAACAGGTACCCGGCGAGCACGGCCTCACCGCCGCCGTCCGGGCCGACGAGGTGAACGGTCTGCCCGGACAGGGCCACCACCTGCCATTTCACGCCGCGGAACCGGACATGCACCCCGACCTTCACAGCCGGCCGCGCATTGCGCCGCGCGCTCACTCGGCGCCTCCCGTCTCGCCCAGACCGTCCCAGCCTCTGGGGCCGACGGGAACGCACTCGTGCAGTGGCGCCTCCAGGTCCGTCGTGAGCTGTCCGTGCCACAGAGCGTGGAAGACGACGGCAAGCACCTCGATCGGGTCACCGACAGCTTCGGCTCCCTCCAGCAGCGGCCGCGGCCGCGCGAACGCTTCCAGAACCGAGGGGATCAAACCCGGGCGGCCGGCGTTGCGGGGATGGCGGTAGCCGGCCAGCCACTTCAGATTGGCGGCCGGCACCTCGTCGAGCGGCACAAGGCGCCGGTAGGCCCAGCCGATCTCCTCACACGCCGCGCCCATCGCATCGGCAGCCCTCAAAGCACGGTCACCGCCGGCTTCCGGGTGGCTGGGGCAGTCGGCCAGCAGACCCGTGCCGTCGCGGTACCGGGCGAACAGCTGCGGCACCCAGGAACGCACCCGCCCCCGCCCATCGCGCCACAGCAGCTGTACCGGCCGCCCCGCGAGTCCGGTCACGTCAGGGTCGCGGTCCAGGACCATCAGCTGGGTACGCATCGCATTCGACCCGGCAGCTACGTGCCGCCCGGTGGTCGCCGACCACCACAGGCCCGGCCCCCAGCGCCGTCCCGGGATCACCGGGAACGCCGACACCGGCGGCAACTCCTCGAACGCCACGGTCGTGGCGGCATCAGCCCACCGCTGCTGGACCGACTGTCCCACCGGATCGAGGAACACCGCCTCGAACCCGCTCCCTTGATCCACGGCCGCTCGCCCTGCCCGGCCCCCGGGCCGGGTCGCTCCTGTGCTGATCACCTGCGTCAGCCAAGCCGCTCCCGCCAGCAGATGCCGCTGTTTTCAGGATTTCTGCCACAAACGAGTGCCCTATCAGCTAACAGTCGACGCCCCGTCCCGTCGTTCTCAGCCGCCGTCTTCTTGTTTGCCCGACGTCAGCATGCTCCTGAGGACCTCGGCGGGCATGTCCGCCCACCGGGCCACCTCCTCCAACGGGACTCCGCCGTTCACCGCCGCCACCGCGGTCCGCTTCCAGGCCGCCTCGATCAGACCGGCACTGTGCCCCAGACCGCGCAGCAGCTGCCGGGCGACCTCCGCGGTCGGCCCGCTCTGCACCCCGCGCAGCTGCAGGAGCTGCTCCTGGACGCTGTCGAGCGTGCTGGTGATCAGCATCCGCTGCTCGGCAGGTACCACCGCCCGCCACATCGTCCCCGAGCCGGGTGCCTTCTTCTCTTTGCCCAGGACCCGCAGCTGGCCGGCCATGGTGGCGGCCTGGTGTTCCTGCCGCAGCCACCACGGGTCGTTGTCGTATCCGGGCGGCCCTCCGGCTCCGCGGCGCCGGCGGATGACGCCGCCCATCCACGCGATCAGCGGCCCGCCGTGGTCCACCGCCGCCAACGGCCCCAGCCACGGCCGCCCGACCCGCTCACCGAGCCGGCGGCAGAACAACCCGTCGACGGGCAGCGCCCGCGGCCGGCCCGCACCACTGTCCCCCCACACCAGCTCGGCCATGCCCGGGTCCAGCAGCGCCTCGGCGACCGCCACCACCTCGGGGAAGACGACCGCGTCCCGCCCCACGATCCGCCACCGCTCCAGATCACCCCCAGCATCACCGCCCGCGACCAGATGCAGCCGCCGCGGCCAGACCGTCTCCCGCTCCCAGCCGTAGGCCTGCTCCCACCACCGGGCGACCACCGCCTGCGCCAGCGCGAACACCCGCGCCGGCTCTGCACCGGCCCGCACCGCCCGCCGCCCCACCGACGCCCACCGCCGCTGCGCCGCCACCACCTCCGGCAGACGCCGCACGTCCAGGTACTCACGGGGCTGGTCGGCGTCCGCGTCCAGGAGCCACCGCCCGTGCCGCACACATACCCGTTCCCGCCGCGGGACGTATCGCACCGCACGCACGGCCGTCCCTGTGCGCTGCGCCGTACACAGCCTGCAGCCGAACGCCACCGGCCCAACAACCACGCCGCCGATCCGCCACACCGCAGCCGGCGCTCCGTCCCTTCCGGCAGGCAGCTTGGCGTCTTGCTGTCCCCAGGACGGCAACGCCCGTGCCGCCACGTCCTCCCCGATGCCGCACAGGCTCGCCAGAAGTCGCCGTCCGGCAGCGTTCAGCACTACCTCGGCGTCAGCCCGGCAGGCGCCGCCCTCGTGCTTGGGCTGCTGGTTAAGCCACTGCCAGTACGACCGCAGCCCCTTCGCCTCCAACCCGTAGCGGCTGGCGATGCGGCAGATCAGCGACGAGGTCGTCTCACCCTGCAGGGGAGCGATCCGCAGGAGGCCGAGGTAAGGGGTCACTCCACCACGGTCTCGTGCTCACCGTCTTGGCGGGCGTTTTCGCAAAAGACGGCGGCCCGGGGCAGTCCGGGATGGCCCGTTTCGCCAGCGCGGAGTGCCAGCCCTTTGACCCGACCACAATGGGGCTCGACAGGGAAGGGTCCTCAGGTACCTACCTCACGACCCCTTCCTAGACTGCTAGCGACGGATGCTGACCCTGATGCTGATGCCGCCGCCCGCGATGGCGACACCGATGGCGACACCGATGGCGGCGGCCGCTCCGGTGGCTTCGGAATGGCCGGTCAGGGCACAGCAGCGACCCCTCGACACCGGCCCGCCACCTCGACAACAACGGCCGTGGCCGCGCATGGAGATCTACCCCGTCGACCAGAGCCACGTCGACGCCAAGTACAGCCGCTCCCTGAGGGACTGGTCCATCACCGTTCGGTACATCTGGCCCGACCTGGTCAGCGCCTGGGCCGCTCGGGACGAGGCGATGGTGGACGAGCTCTGGGACGACGTCATCACCGACCTCGACTCCGACTACGCCGCTTACGCGTACGTCTCCTCCGTCGGCATCGGCGCCTGATCCCCGCCCGCTGTCCCACAGCTGCGCCCCCGTCCGACAGGGTCGGGGGCGCAGCTGTGCGTGGGCCCGGATCTCCGAATTCGATGGAGTCGCGGTCAGGTGCTCAGGAAGATGGGGACCATGCCCGTGATGTTGACCGATTTGCCGCTGGACCGGTTGGACGCGCTGATCAAGCATCCCTTTCATCGGGAGACCGGTGATCGGCTGGTCAGTCTCATCCGCGATTTGCGCCAATGCCATGTCCCTGAGGACTTCGTGGCCTTCCAGGAGCAACTGCTGGTCGCCACTCTCGCGGCCAGTGAGGCACGGGCGCAGAGGTCCCGGGTGATCAAGAGGCTGAGGAAGGGCGAACGGCTTCCGGCCGACGCTCCCGAACTCGCCATCGGCGATCAGCATGACATCGAGGACTGGCGCCTGGAGTCAGATGTCCTTGAGCGCGTCGGCCGACAGCTGCGGTCGATCGGCGACGCCATGGCCTGGCGCGCGTTCGCCTACGACCGCCGCTACATCCTCGCGCTGCGCCGCAACGAGTCGCCTGGCCCGATGACCATCAACAAGGAGGGAACGCGCCATGAGATCCAGTTCGCGCAAGAGCAGTGGAGCGAGCACCGCCGTTTCGCGATGCTCCACGACCTCACCGACTGCCTGCGCATCGGCGACGCGACCGTGTTCGATCATCGAGGTGAGGACGGCGAGCGCGAGATCCTGCTGTACGAGCTCAAGACGAACCCGCGGCGGCGGGAGAGCGCGCAGCTCGTCCGCACCCGTATGGCGGCCGATGCCCTCCACACGAACGGGCCTCTGCCCGGGCACGAGAAGGCTCACCTCTTTGACACCGGCGTTCCATACAAGGCTCACCTGGACGTCCTCCGTGACGCTTTCGCATTCGCTCACCGGGACGGACTGAAGACGATCCGAGTGCCGGGGCAGCGAGGCCTGGTCGCGATGGACATTGCTGCCGCGGGCAAGAGGTGGGACATGCCCGAAGCAACACGGCAGTTCAAAACGGCCTACGAGGCGTTGCTCCGCCGTACCAGGCTGACCGGGCAGCGTGTCTGTTTCAGCAGCGGGGACCAGGCTTCTCGCAACACACTGCTGCCACCCTGGGGCATCTATCCGCTCCAACCAGCAGAGTGCGCCGGCCTCATCGCCGATGTCCTGGTCTTCACCGTCACGACATCCTCCGACGGCTTCGTCGAGGAGGCACGCAAGGCCGGGCTCGACGCGCGCTGGGTCCTGCCGGAAGGCCATGAGATGGGTCCGGACGAGGCCGTCGTGGAGATCGAGGGCTACGGGCACCGCACCACGATGACGAGATGGGAGATCGAGCGGCTGCTTCTGGAGCTGACCGACCTGCCGACCTGGGCAGAAGGCATCAAACAGCTTCTCCGCCGAGGCCCGGCTGGCTGGCAGCCGTGGCCGCACTTCCCCGACGAGCACCTGATATGGGACTGACTCCGATTCCTGCGCCGTGCCGTCGCTGAGTGAGGAAAACCGATAGGTCGGCGTGGGCGCGTCGTGGCTACGCTCGCGGTCATGAGGACTCTTGCCGACTACGGCTGGCTACCGGACCACCAGCTGCACGTGGTGCCCACCCTTGCCCATGTGGACCAGCTGATCGCCGACGTTACGCGGATCGTTCACGACTACACCGACCAAGGTCCGCTGACCCTTACGGAGGTTGTGCACGGCGATCGGGCCCACGTCGAGTTGACCGCCATTGCACCGATACCCGAGTTGATGCCCCGCCTTGTGGCGGACGCCCTCACCCAACTCCGTGCCGCTCTGGAGCACACCCTGTACGCAGAGGTCGAGTACCTCCTGAAGCGTCCTCTCACTGACCGGGAAGCGCGGACCATCGAGATGCCGGCCTACACGGACCAGGCCGGCTTCGACGCCTGGCTCGCACACGGGCGCCGACGCCAACTGCCGCCACTTGCCGCCGGCGCTGTGCTCGCCGAACGCATTCGAGGACTACAGCCTTTCCAGCGCCGCGACGCCGACGACCACCCACTCCGGCTCCTTGCCGAGCACACCAACCTGGCCAAGCACCGCACTCCAGCAGTTGCAGCCATCCGCCTCGGTGCTGTCTATCCCGACCGCGAACACCCCGATCTCACCGTCGCCCTCCCCCTGGAGCTCAACCCCCAGCCCGGACATGGCCTGCCTCTCCAACCTGGAGACGTTCTGGCCAGCGGTCCCCGCAACGCTCGCATCGAGCTGTCGATCGTCCCGCCCGTTTGCTTGCAGCGTCCCCATACCGGGGTGTGGAACATCGCGCTGAAGGAACTGGGATACCTCGAAGACTGGGTCCGGACCACGGCCATCCCGATCCTCATCACTGGGTCCCGCCAGGACATCCCGATCCCGCCTCAGCTCGACATCACGATCGGACACAGCGATCTCCGACGCGCGCTCCTGTCGGCAGGAGCCGTGCCTGCAGTACAAAGGGGCGCTCTGAGCATCCAGGCCACAATGGCGCGCCGTGATCTTCCGGAGATCCTTTCCATGCCGCCGGTGAACGCCGACCCAAAGACGATCACGCCATGGGTGTCGTCCCTGGATGACGCGACAGTTATGGGTACGGTCGGCCGTATCGCACGGGTGAATTCTGATCCGAAGGCTCTGCTGCACTATCTAGGTGAGCTGTGTGCTGAGGCTCAAGCCTTCCAGAGCCAGGTCCGAGACAAAGAATAGGAACGGCAAGGCCTGATCCACGTGCGGCTCGGAGGGGTGTACGGGGTGGTGGCTGGGCTGGGGTGTTGCGGGTCTCGGGGGATGCCAACCCGTCGGCGACGTCGCCGACGGCTTCGGACGCTGACCCGAACCCCTGCGCAGGACGGCAGCGCGACTCTGGAGGATCGGCGAGACGCCTCCAGGTCGGCTCACGTAGGCACCCGATCCGGCGGTTCTGTGGCCTCGACGCCGCACGCCTCAGCACCGGTTGAATTGGAGCAGGGGGAGCGCCGTCGGGAATCTGCGGTACACCTGACGGCATGAAGCTGAAAGACCTCAGCCCCCTGATGAAGCGCCGCCGAGCCGGCGGTCTCAGCTACGGCTACGACCGCTTTCGTATCGACCCGGCCGTGGCCCCGCTTCAGTGGCCGGACGACGTCCTGGAACAGTTCCTCTATGACTTCGGCGACGACGACCACTTCGTGACCGACTACGGCAGCCTCGACCTGCGTGAGATCACCTGGCGGCTTGAGACGATCCCGTCTGCGGACTTCCATAGGATGCCCACTGGAGCCTCCGACGCCGGCTGTATCGAGGAGTTCGCCGAGAACCCGGTGCACTGGGTCCAGAACCGGCCCCGAGAGGTCGGCCGGCACTGGGAAGAGCACGGGACGTGGCTGCGCCCGCCGCTCCTGATCGACCGGCGTCTCCTGGGCCCGCCCAGCAGCGGGTTGCAGGTCGTGGAGGGTCGAACCCGCGTCGGCGTCCTGCGCGGCCGCCTGCGCGAAGGACTGCACGTGGCGCCTGACCACCAGGCATGGGTCGGACGCCCCTGAGAATGTCTCCCGCACCGTCATGGACCCGATTCGGGCATCGCCCGGAGTCCTACCGGTGGGCCAGGGTAACTTGACGGAGGCGCCCCGGCCCGGGACGGTCGGTGTGCCCCGGGTTCCTGAGCGAAGCGCACGTCCGATAGCGACACTGTCCTCGCCGTTAGGCAGTGGCAGACCGCGGTTCTTGGTCGCTGTTGGCGTGCTGCTGAAGGAGAAGGATCTCTCCGCACAGGTGTGAAGTGCCGTTGCAGTGCCACTGAGGAGATGTCGGCACTGAGTCAGTGCCAGGTATGCGAGATGGGCCCTCTGACCTGTAGTTGAAGGTGATGCCCTTGGTGGCGGCTGCTGACACATGTAAAGGATGAGCGTAGAAGAGGACGCGGAGCGGCACCGGCCGAAGACGCCAACCACGCAAAAGGGCCGGGTAGTCGTGGACCGGGCTGCGGTGATCGGGCCGGGAACGCTGCGGCAGCCGTTCTGCTGAACGTGGCCGCCTGCAGTCCGCACCCGCTGCGTACGCCTGACGTACGCTTCACGCCGTCGGGCGGGCCGTACGGCCGGTGGCCTACACCGCCATCGCTCGGCGCGGCCTGCGCCCGTTACCGCGCCCAGCCGACGCCCAGTTCGGCGAGCGCGGCGAGCTGCTCCGCGGTGAGCTTGTCCCGCCGGCTCTTGGTGTTCGAGACCCACACCCCCAACTTCACCGGTACCGGCTCCGCCTCGCCGTCGACCGCGATCTCCACGACCGCGCCGCGCGGTACCGGCCGGTCCGCGCCTTCCCGCTCGACGTACTGCGTGAGGGCGGCCAGGCCCCGCCAGAACGCCTGCTGCGCCTTGGACGTGTCCTTCGCAGCGGGCGCGGCCACCGGGGTGGGAGACGGGGCCTCAGGGGCGTTGATGCCGAGCGCGGTCAGTCGCTCGCGCTGCCCGGCCGACAGCTGCGCCCAGGTGCCCGGGTGCTGCTGCCGCCACCTCCACGTACCGATGTCGTCGCCGTCGTGGACGACGCCCGGCGCGATGTGGGGCAGGACGCCGTCGGCGTCGACCAGGTCGGCGAGCACGCGGTAGTGGCGTTGCCAGTTCAGCGGCCACGGGCAGTTCCAGTCCGGGTCGATCGCCGTCAGCTGCTCCGCGCGCACGGCGGCCCGTTCCGGGTCCTTGCCCAGGCCGCCCTTCCTCCGGAGGTTGGCCATGTGCTGGCCGATGGGCACCATCGCCTCGCCCTCGACCTCGCCCCACACGGCGTCCTGCCGTGGCGCGAGGTGCCCGGTCGCCCGCCGGAACGAGCGGAGCGCGGCCAGCTTGGCCTCCCACGCCTCCTCACCCGGCTCCCACACCATCCCGGCCTCCGGCGCGTTCAGCAGCGTCTTGCGCCGCTCCTCCAGCTCACCGGCCCGCAGCGCTTTCCGCTGCTGGTGCACCCACCGCCCAAGGGGAAAATCCTTCGTGACCCCCACCTCAACCTCGACGTCATAGGGCACGGCGTAGACGCCGGTGACCCCGTTCTCCACCCGCCACCGCAGCAGGGCCTGGTAGCCCTCCAGCCAGACCAGGGACTCGGGCCGATAGACGCGCGTACGGAGGAACGCGGCGATCGTCGCGGGGTCGCGCGGGCTGGAGAAGTGCAGCAGCGCCGACTCGGCCGCGGCATCGGCACCGCGCTGCCCCCGATCCCCGGCGTCCTCCCCGGCGCCGCCCCCGGTCCCGTCGCCGGCCGCGGCCGCGGCGCTGGTGATCCGGCCGTTCTCGTCGCGCTGGATGTGGACGGCCCGTTCGTGCCGTCCCCGCGACAGGGCTCGGGAGGCGAGTTGCTCGACGAGGCGGGCGTCGTGCGAGCGCAGGCCCTGGAGCACGGCTACCAGGGGTGCGTACGACGCCGAGGCGACCATGTCGCCTGGGTTCTCCCCCTGCTCCAGGAAGACCGGCACGATGATCCGGGCGACCTTGGTCGTGCCGTCCGGGTTGGGCCGGAGCGCGCGGCCGATGTTCTGCACGATCTCGACCTGGGAGCCGCGGGTGTCCGCGAAACAGACGGCCTCCACACCTCGTTCGCCGGTGATGTCGACCCCCTCCCCGAGGACGCGTACGGACGCGAGGAACGCCCGGTGCACCCGCCGGCCTTCGGCGTCGATGCCGTTGGCGAACTGCCGCAGGGTCTCGCGCCGCTCGGCGACAAGGTGGTCCCCACACAGCCACGCTGCCCACACCCGGTCCGGGGGGACATGCCGGCCGGTCTCCAGCTCGTACGGCTCGGCGCCGATCGAGGAGCGGGGGAGCAACGCCGCCTGCTCCATGGCGGCCTCGGCCACCCCACCGTCCGTGCCAGCCGCGGCGTACAGCTCAGCGGCGGTTGCCGGGAGCTTGGCCGCGAACGCGGCGGCTTCCTCGACCCGCTGGTGGAACGTCATGACGGTCTTGAGGTTGTGCCGGGCCGCGTGTTCCAGGAGCGCGGCCTGGAGCAGGGCCAGGCGCCGGCCCCGCAGGGCTTCCTCCGAGATCCCGAGGATGGGGTCGGGGTCGCGGATCTCCAGCACGTCGATCTCGAACCCGGCGAGGATCCCCCGCTCCACCGCCTCCGACAGCCCCAGCTCCGCGCCCGGGAGCCACGCCCCGTAGGTGCCGTCGGGATCGTCCGCCATGCTTGCGATCTCCAGCTCGGACCCGCTCGTGCCCTTCCGCGGCCGCGGCGCGGCGAGGATCCGGGGGGTGGCGGTCATGTAGAGCCGGAAGGCGGCCGGAATCCGCATGTTGTCGTGGACCGCGGCCCATGGACGCCCCAGGTCCCCCGCGGTGGAGTGCGCCTCGTCCACCACCGCGAGGTCGAATCCGTTGAGCCGCTGCCCGTACAGCCGGTCCCCGCCCGCCAGCGCGGCCTCCAGCGGCCCCCGTACCTTCCCCGCGCCGGCCGGGTCCTCGACGTCCTCCCGGTCCACCAGCGAGGCGTACGTGGCGAACACGACCACCGGCCCCGCCCCGGCCCACAGGGCGAGCTGGATCGGGTTCGTGGTCGTACGCACCCCGAGCTGCTCCAGGACCACATCGTTCTCCAGCGAGCACACCGCGACCATCGGCGCCCGGTGCCCGACCCGGCGCCACGCCTGCGCGGTCTGCACGAGGAGGTCCAGGGTCGGCACGGTGACGAGGATCCGGCCGCCGGGGAAGCACTCCAGCGCCGACGCGGCGGCCATGATCGTCTTCCCCGAACCGGTCGCGGACACGATCGTGCCCCGCGCCCCCTGAGCGGGCACAAAAGATCTTGCAGGAAATCCAACCCATTTACGGAACGCCGACTTCTGCGCAACCTGATGTTCCCTGAGCTGAATCACAGACATTCCGCTGGCCTCCGACGACTAATTTGGGTGGGTTTTCAGACGGTCGTGGTGGGCGAGAAAGGCGGTACGGACACCGTGCCGTCCTCGCCGACCACGACCCGCTCGGCGAGCTGCGCCAGCACCTCGACGGGCTGCATACCAGCCCGGGTGGCCACCGCCCGGATCAGCCGGCCGGAGCCCGCGGACAGCCACAGCTCCGTACGCAGCTCGTCCCGCTCCTCCCGGCGCCGCGCCAGCTGCGCGGCATGCGCGGCCAGGACGGCCTGCCGCCGTTCATCACGCTCCCGCGCCCACTCGGAGCCCTGGACGTCCCGCTCCGGCTCGTACGCGTCCCACCCGGAGGCGTCCATCAGGAGGCTGACGCGCCGCCACTCGCGGTGCTTCGCCGCCCAGACCGCGGCCAGCCGCTCCGGCTCCGACTCGTACGCGGAGAAGTCCCCGCCGGGCAGGACCCGCTTCGTCTCCCGCTCCCTGACCGCGGCCTCCGAGATCCGCTCCGCAACCACAGCCCTGGTCAGACCGTCTCCCTGGCGCCGAACCGAATCCCGTGCCACGTCGTCAGCACTCCACATGCCCACCGGCTCCTTTTCAGAGGAAAACTGATTGCTGCCGAGACGGTCTGCGGATGTCCCGTGTTTCCACCAACGATACATGCACTGCATCTACTCGATGCAGTCACTACAGCGGAACCCGACACGAACGAGTCGCCCCACCCTCCAGCCCACGGCCAGGCCCACGCGGCGGACCCCCCGAAGGCGTCAACCGGGGGCGAAGCGGGCCGCCGGAGACTCGACTGCCACCCAGCCCCCGTCACCCTGTCAGTGCCTGGAGCTAGCCTCTGAATGTTGGGCCGGCCTGACACCGCTTCGCGGAGTACGCGGCCAAGGGGGGTGGCTCAGAAGAGTCCGCCGCCAAGCAGGCAAGGCTCCGCGGGTCTCATGTAGCTGGAACCCCACCCCCCTTCCAACAATCAGAACGCCCCGCTCGAGAACGCAGGCCTAGAAGCCCAAGACCCGCAGACCCAGACCGCCCCCTCCCGTAGCCAGCCGCCCGCGAAGCGGGCCAGGCCCGGGGAGCGAAGCGGACCGGGCCCCGCCTGAAGCGCAGCGGAAGGCGGTCACCGACCGCGCGCAGCGCGGCCGGTGACCCTCAGTCACCCCCGAAGCGCAGCGCAGGGGGTG
>NZ_JBVJGW010000032.1:0-84708 GCF_055587105.1 Streptomyces sp. NPDC048461
CTCCACCCGGGGGGCGCGGGGGGGGGCGCGCCCCCCCCCCCCCCCCCGGGGCCCCCCCCCCACCGGCATGCCGTCATGTGCGCATCCTGGACGGGAGCTGCCGCCGGGCACGATCCGTGGGCGAAGATCCGTCGTGGGGCGGACCGGGACAGCAAGCGGCCTAGCCGATGAGGGCCTGGGTGATCTGGCGGCTGGTCTGCGCGGCGATCCGGGGGTCCACGGCGGCGTACGCGGTGTAGGCGTTCAGGCCCGTGGCCAGGGCCCAGCCACGTCCCCGCGCCCAGGTGGCATCGTCCACGTCGAGTGCGGCGCGGAAGACCGCCCGGCTGCGCGCAGACAGCAGGGTGAAGGCGATGATCAGGTCGCAGGCGGGGTCGCCGATGCCGAGTCCACCGAAGTCGATCACCGCGCTGAGCCGGCCGCCCACGGTCAGCAGGTTGCCGGTGTGGAAGTCGCCGTGGAACCAGACCGGGGCGCGGCCCCAGCCAGGGGCGTCGAGCGCCTCTTTCCACAGTGCGGTCGCGGCCGGGGCGTCGAACACCCCGGCGAACCGTGCGATGGCGGCCCGGGTGTCGTGGTCGCGATCTGCCAGCGGAGCCCCGGAGAGGCCCTCGGGCACAGCCCCGGCCGGAAAGTCGCCGGGGGCGAACCGCTGGAGGGCCGTCAGGAACCCCGCGAGCCCGGTTGCCGCCTCGGACGAATCGGCCAGGGCCTCGACGGTCGCCACCTCACCGTCGAGCCAGCGGGACACCGACCACGGCCACGGATAGCCGAGGCCGGGCCGGCCCGCCCGTACCGGCGCCGGGACGGCAAGGGGAAGGTGCGGGGCGAGCCGGGGAAGCCAGTCGTACTCCTTCCGGCACTGCTCGGCGACCGCCGCACGGCGCGGCAGCCGGACGGACAACTCCCGGCCCAGCCGGTGGATGACGTGGTCCGAGCCGCCCAGATCGACCGGGGTCAGGGGCAGCCCCGCCCATTGGGGGAACTGGACGTCGACCAGGCGCCTCACCAGCTCCGTGCCGATCACCGGCGCGACGGGCGGGGTGTCTTCGCTGTCCACGTACGGCTCCTGCGGCGGTCGGGCCCTGCGGACGGGACGGGCGGTCGGGCCCATCCCAGCGCACGGGCAGCCTCCCCGTCCATCGATATGCGGACCGTCAGCTGGAAGGGCGCGGGCGGGCCCACCGGGCCGAGCCGTGAGGGGGTGATCACGCGCGCAAAGTGCTGCTGCGCACGAAGGTCGCCGGCGTCGGCGGTGGCGGAGACTCCCAGCCGCTTCACGCCGCCTCCCGGTTCCAGGAGTGCACCGCCGTATAGGGGTTCGGACCGAGGTGAGCAGGCCGGCGTATCCGTAGCAGGCCTTTCGCACCGGCGGCTCCGCCGGGGGCGGGTGTACGTGCTCGGGGCGGCCTCGCCGTTCCGACCCGCCACACGACCATGTTCCTGGCGGCGAGCGGGAATTGCTATCGTCACGGGGATTGTCGGCCTGATGGGCCGATCGGGGAGTGTCGAGGGAGACGTGGCATGTCGTATCCGCCGCAGCAGCCGGCTTCGCCGCCGTACGTACCGCCGCCGGCCGCGAGCCCGTCCCGGGCAAAGCTCTGGGCGGCCGGGGCCGCGGTGGTGAGCGCCATCGCCGGCGTGGCGACCGCCATCGCCGCCTTCTCCAACGGATCGCCCCAGCCGGCGGCCGTCCCGCCGCCCTCCTCGTCCTCCGTCGGCAACCAACCGCCCCAGAGCGCTGCCGCCGCCCCCACGACCCCGGGCCCCGCGACGGGCGCCGGCGGGGCGGTGGCCGTCAAATGGTCGGGCAAGGTGGTACTCGGCATGGAGGGCATCGACCTCTCCCAGGTACCGCCGCGCAAGGGCGGCACCGACTTCGGCACCCGGCCCTCCGCCGGACGCAGTGGATCCAGCTCGATGGAGATCAAGGGCACCGTCGCCCTGTGGGAGAACGCCGGAGATCCCACCCCTCAGGGGTGCAAGGACCTCCTCGCCAGCCAGTCGCGCAACGCCATCGTCGTGGCGGAGGGCGACAGCGTGTGCCTCGTCAACGAGAAGTCCCCGATCGGCCTGCTGAAAGTCACCTCGACCCACTACAACGACGGCAGCTACGGACTGATCGAGGGCCAACTGACCACCTGGAACCTCCGCGCCACCCAGTAGGGGACAAACGCGTCCCTGTGGTGCCCCGTCCGTCAAGTGCGATCGGTGTGGAACGCGTGGACCGCGTGGATGACGCGGTCGGCTTCGGTCCCGGTGAGTTCGGGGGCCAGCGGCAGGCACACGGTCCGGGGCAGGAGATCGAGGGTGGCGGGGATGTCGAGGGTGCGGTGAGCGATGTCCCGCAGCGCCGGCTGGTGCGGGACGGCGAGGGGGTAGACCTGCTCGGTGGTGATCCCGGCCCGGCCGAGGTACGTCATCAGGGCGGCGGCGGCCTGCGGGTCGGGCAGCGTGAGCGGGTACTTGTAGTAGGTGTGCGGGCGTCCGGGCGCGTCCGCCGGCGCGGTCAGGGGCAGGGAGGCGAAGGCTCCGGTGTAGCGGTCGGCGAGGGCGCGGCGGGACTCGGTCCAGGCCGGCAGCAGGTCGAGCTGGTGGCGGATGACGGCCGCGTCGATCTCGCCCATCCGCCCCCGCCCTCCCCTCAGGTGGTGCGTGTTGCGCTCGCCGTCACGGCCCAGATCGGTGAGCTTGCGCAGCAGCGGCACGAGGCCCGGGTCGCGGGCCAGGAGGAGGCCTCCGTCGGCGAGACCTCCGAGGTTCTTGCCGACCCACATCGAGAAGCAGCCGATGTCCCCCACCGAGCCCGCGCGGCGGCCGTGATCGGTGGCGCCCGCGGCCTGGGCGCAGTCCTCGATCACGGCGAGCCCGTGGCGGTCGGCCAGGGCACTGATCGCGGTCATGTCGGCCATCAGGCCGTACATGTGGACGGGGATCAGGGCGCGGGTGCGCGGGGTGAGCGCTGCCGCCGCCGCGGCGGGGTCGATGGTGCGGGTGTGCGGGTCGATGTCGACGAAGACCGGGGTCGCGCCCGCGGCCGCGACGGCGAACGCCGTCGACACGAACGTCAGGGCGGGCACGATCACCTCGTCGCCCACTCCGATGCCGAGGGCGCGCACCGCGCTCTCCAAGGCCATCGTTCCCGAGCTCGCCGCCAGAGCGTGTCCGCCCCAGCGCTCCCCCGCCACTGCCTCCAGGTCACGCACCCGGCGGCCGCCGTGGAAGACGCCGTCGTCGATGACCTCAGCCACCAGGCGCAGCACGTCCTCTTTGAGGCCGTGCACACGGCGCGCGTGGAACTCGCTCCCGATGGTCCCGGCCGTCAGAACGGTCATGGTTTGTCTCCCTCGTCATCGCAGGTCACAAAGGGACAAACGATTCTTTCCAAGATCGAGCCCTCGTGTCGGAAACGAGCGACCGATCCCCCCGGCATCGCGTCGTGACCTCGATGATCCATTCGACGGCGCATGCGCTGGCGCGACAGCCTCCGCTGACTTCCGAAGGCTGCCCGAACCTCGCATACTGCACATATCGGTAAGCTGGGCAGCCGATCCACCGTCCGGTCACGGAGGCAGCGATGAGTCTGCCTCGCCCCGGGAGTCCCACCACTGCTGTCACCCCATCACAGGAGGAACGCGTGGCCCAGCTTTTGCGAGTCCAGAACTTCAACGTCTCGAGCGACGGCATCGGCGCCGGTGACGACCAGACCCTGGAGAGGCCGTTCGGTCATGTCGAGCCCGCGAGGCTGTTCGCGTGGGCAGGGGCCACGGCGAGCTGGCCCATGCGCACCGCCCCCGGCGGGAGCCGGGGCCTGGACGACTACCTGACGCGGGACTACCCGCGCAACATCGGCGCCGAGATCATGGGCCGCAACAAGTTCGGTCCCCAGCGCGGGCCCTGGCAGGACCACGAGTGGCAGGGTTGGTGGGGTGACGAACCGCCCTTCCGTACCCCGGTGTTCGTCATGACCCACCACAAGCGTCCTTCGTTCACGCTCTCCGACACCACGTTCCACTTCGTCGACGGCGACCCGGCCACCGTCCTGGATCAGGCCCGGGAGGCGGCACGGGGCAAGGACGTACGACTCGGCGGCGGGGCCACCACCATCCGGCAGTTCCTCGACGCGGACCTCGTCGACACCCTGCACGTGGCCGTCTCGCCGGTGACGTTCGGGTCCGGAGTGCGGCTGTGGGAGTCCCCCGACGAGCTGCTCGACCGGTTCCACCTCGACGTCGTGCCCAGCCCGAGCGGAGTGGTCCACCACTTGTTCTGGCGGAAGTAGGCGGAAGCAACCGGCCTTCGGAGCCGGTTCCGGGCGGTGCGCCGCTCCGAGTCGGAGCGGCGCACCTGGAGCGGGCCGGTCAGCGGGTGATCAACGTCCCTGCAGGGACTTGACGTTGTCGCCGAAGGTCCAGCCCTTCGAGCCGTCCCAGTTGATCGACCAGGTCATGAGTCCCTTCAGCGAACCGCCGAACGCGTTCCACGCCTGGCCGACGAGCGCCGGCGTCATGTGACCGCCACCGGCTCCGGGCTGGGCCGGCAGGCCGGGCACCTGCTTGTCGTAGGGCACCTTGATGGTGGTGCCCTGAATGGTCAGGCCGTTGTTCAGGCACGTGGTCTGCGCCGTGAAGCCCTGCACGGTACCGGCCTGGTAGGAGTCGCCGGAGCAGCCGTACATGCTGCCGTTGTAGTACTGCATGTTCAGCCACCACAGCCGGCCGTTGTCGGCGTACTTCTTGATGATCGGCAGGTAGGAACCCCAGATCGACCCGTACGTGACGCTCCCGCCGGTGACGTACGCGGTCTCGGGGGCCATCGTCAGGCCGAAGCCCGCGGGCATCTGGGCCAGCACGCCGTCGATGATGCGCACCAGGTTGGCCTGGGAGGCGGACAGCGTGTTGATGTTGCCGCTGCCGGACAGGCCGGTCTCGATGTCGATGTCGATGCCGTCGAAGTTGTACTTCTTGAGGATCGGGACGACGGTCGCCACGAACCGGTCGGCGACCGTGCTGGAACTCAGGTCGATGCCCGCGGTGGCACCGCCGATGGACATCAGGATCGTCGCTCCGGCCGCCTTCGCCTGGCACATCTCGGCGGGGGTGGAGACCTTGACGGTCGCGTCCATCCCGTCCTGCCACAGGACGGTGCCGTCCGAGAGGATCACCGGGAACGCGGCGTTGATGACGTTGTAGCCGTGCGCCGCGATCCGGCTGTCCGTGATGGGGACCCAACCCATCCCCGGATGCACGCCGTTCGAGGCGCCGTCCCAGTTCTCCCAGTAGCCCTGGAGCACCTTGCCGGACGGCTTCGGCTTCGTGGGGCAGGTCTCACCCGGCGGAACGGTCGGAGTCGCGGTCGGAGTCGGCGTGGCGGTCGGGGTGGGCGTGGCGGTCGGGGTGGGCGTCGGCGTCGGGGTGGCCGTTGGTGTCGGCGTCGGCGTCGGCGTCGGGGTGCTGCCTCCGGGACCGGCGAGGGAGACGTCGTCCGCGTGGAACGCGGGCTGCCCGTACCAGCCGTGCAGGTAGACGGTCACCGATGTGGTGCTCGGCCCCGTGCTGAAGCCCACGCTGAGCTGGCTGTACGCCGGGCTGCTCGGCGTCCAGGTGGACGCGGTACCCGTCAGGCCGCTGCCGGTGGCGCCCAGGTAGACGTAGCTCCCCTGGACGTAGGCGCTCAACGTGTACTGGGAGTTGGGCTGCACGCTGATGGTCTGCGTGCACTGGGCCTTGTCCTGGGCGGTCGGCGTGGCCTTGAGCGCGGAGGTGCCGGTACGGACCGGACTGCCGACGGCCGCGCCGGAGCCGCCGGAGCAGGTCCAGTCGGAGAGCCCGTTCTCGAAACCGGAGTTGGCCACCAGATTGGCCGCGGCGGCTCCGGCCGTGGCGGCCCCGGCCGTGACGGAACCGGCCACGGCGAGGCCGGCGGCGATGACGGCCGCGGCGCTCGCGCCGGCGAGGGAGCGTCTCAGGACGGTCGGTCCGCGCCCGGCACGGACGGGGTCCGGACGGCGGCCGACATGACGCGGCGAAGAACGTGAAGTACGGGGCTTCCGACGGAACATGGTGTGCTCGCTTCCCGCCGAGCGCCATGGACGTGACCGGCGCGTGGGGGCGTGACGCCCGGCTCTGGGTGAGGTGCGGACAGGTGGGGCTGTGCCGGACCGGATCGTAGGAGCCACCGGAAGCGCGGTCAATAGGTCTGGACCAATAAGGCGATGTCGACCGCGCACGGCCCCTACGCCGGGAGTGGAGGCCTTCGGGTCCGACCGGGTACGGGGGCGTCTGTCAGAGGGTCGTGGCAGAGTGCCCGGGCATGGACATCGACACGTTCTGGAACATCGTCGAAGGCGCGCGAGCGGAGGCTGCCGAGACCGGAGAGCCGTTGGACGAGGTTCTCGTCAGGCAGCTCGCGGACAGGCCGAGGCAGGACCTCCTGGAGTACGCGCAGCGCTTCGGCGAACTGCACGACGCCCTGTACCGCTGGGACGTGTGGGCAGCGGCCTACCTCATCGGGGGCGGGTGCTCCGACGACGGTTTCACGGACTTCCGCGCGGGCGTGATCGCTTCGGGCCGCACCTGGTTCCAGCGCGTGACCGCCGCCCCGGACAGCCTCGCCGCGCACCCGGACGTGGCCGGGACCCCCGACGCCGGGCAGTCGTGCGGGACGTTATTCTACGAGGAGATGAACTACGCGGCCGGCACGGCGTTCAAACGGATCACGAGCCCCGCGGAGTCCTTCCACGAGGCCCTGCGTGACGCCTGCCCGACCGGCCCCGAGACGGCCGACGAGGTGGACATGGGCGAGGGTTTCGACTTCGAGGACGACGAGGAGATGAGCCGTCGCCTTCCCCGTCTGGCCGCGATGTTCCTTGGCCCGGACGCCTGAGCGCGCCTCTCGGCCCGGTAGTCCGCAGCGGCCGGTTCCCGGCGTGCCGGGCCGGCCGGCCGCGGAGCGACCGCCCCGGAGCGACCGCCGCCCCGGGTGGGCGTCACCCGCCGTGCGGAGGGTGTCCGGGTGCCGCTGTCCCCACCCCGGCGCTCCCGCCGCCCCGCTCGACCGGGATCCACAGCTGGGACCCGGTCTCCGCGCCGGTCTGCACCGGTTGCGTCCGCAGGAGCTCCGGGCCCGGCCGGGGCGCGTACGGGTTCGAGGGGAACCACTGCGTGAACACGTCGCGCCACAGGTCCTGGAGCGCGCTCGGATACGGCCCGTGGTTGTCGAAGACCGCCCAGGTCCCGGCCGGTACGTCGAGTGCGTCGAGTGCGTCGGGCTCCTCGTCGGCCGCCTCGGGGCCGGCCACCACGCCGACCCAGTAGTCCACCTCGGCACCCTCCTCCCGGCTGTCGGTCAGGTGGACCACCGCCGACAGGACTCCCCCGGGCTCCCCGTCGCCCAGCTCCTTCATCCGGGCGACCGCCTGCTCGTCCAGGCCCTCTACGTGCGCGGTGGCAGCGGCGTTGACCCCTTCGTGCACCAGGGGCACCCGGGCCTTCCTGCCGAGGACCCGGAACCGCTCCTTCTCCACGATCCGGTAGCGCATGGCCGTCCTGCCCTCGACGACGACACGGAAGGACATGCGCGGCTGCGCCGTGAGCACCGCACCCGTGCGCCTGGCTTCCCCCGGGCCGATGCCGTGCACCGACCGGAACGCCCGGGCGAACGCCTCGCCCGAGCCGTACCCGTACCGCACCGCGACGTCGAGCAGGGTGAGCTCCCCGGCCAGCACCTCGGCCCCGGCGAGCGTCATCCGCCGGCGCCGCACGTAGACGGGGAGCGGCATTCCGGCGAGCGCGGAGAACAACCGCCGGAAGTGGTACTCGGAGACCGCGGCGATCCGGGCCGCCTCGGCGATGTCGACCTCTCCGGCGAGGCGGTCCTCAAGGTGGTCCAGCGCCTGATTCATCCGCTCCAGCACGCGTGTCCGCCCTTCTTTCCCTCCGGCCGGCCGTGGGGGCGGCCGGTCGGGCCGCCGGGCCGCGCGGGAATCCCGTCGCGCACCGCCCGACACATGCCGTACGGGAATTGTCGGGCCGCGGGCCCCGGACCCGCACGAGGCTTACCCCATGAACGATGTTAAGGGACTGTGCGAACCGAGGTTCGTCGCGGTGCGTGAGGTGCTCGCGGCTCTGCTCGGCAAGGACGACGTGGGCGCCTCGGCCGCCGTGTACCTCGACGGCGAACCGGTGGTCGACCTCTACGGCGGGTACGCCGATGCGGGCCGTACCGTGCCCTGGGAGCACGACACCCTCACCGCCGTGAACTCGACGACCAAGAACATGACCGCCCTGTGCGCCCTCGTCCTGGCCGATCGCGGCCGCCTCGACCTGTCCGCGCCGGTCGCCGCCTACTGGCCCGAGTTCGCCGCGGCCGGCAAGGAGAAGGTGCTGGTACGGCACGTGCTCTCGCACACCGCGGGGCTGCCGGACCTGTCCGGCCCCACGGCGGTCGAGGAGCTCTACGACTGGCAGCGCGTGACGGCGGGGCTGGCCGCGCAGGCCCCCGAATGGGAACCGGGCACGGCCGCCGGCTACCACGCGCTCACCTTCGGGTTCCTGGTCGGTGAGATCGTCCGCCGCATCACCGGCCGCAGCCTCGGCGAGTTCTTCGCCGAGGAGGTGGCCGGGCCGCTCGGTGCGGACTTCCACATCGGGCTCTCCGCCGAGCACGACCACCGCGTGGCGCCGCTCGTCCCGCCGCCGTCGCAGACCGACGCGTACACCTCCAGCGCACCGCCGGGACCGGACGGCGTACGCCGGGTGCACACCGGCGCCGCGGTGCGGGTCGCGGACGTCAACTCCGCGGCCTGGCGCCGTGCGCAGATCCCTGCGGTGAACGGCTTCGGCAACGCCAGGTCCGTCGCCCTCGTCCAGTCGGTCCTGGCGAACGGGGGTGTGGCCGGCGGTGTGCGGCTGCTGTCCGCCCGGGGCTGCGAGCCCGCGTGGCAGGAGGTGTTCCGCGGCGACGACCGCGTCCTGCGGACGCCGATGTCCTGGACCGCGGGCTTCGGCAAGTTCGGCAACACCTTCGGCTGGGGCGGCTGGGGCGGCTCGCTGGTCGTGAGCGACCCCGGCTCTCGCATGACGGTGGCGTACGTCATGAACCGGATGATCGACCGGGACCGGCAGGAGGACGACCGCGGCATGGAGCTCGTCATGGCCGCCTACGGCGGGCTGGGATAGCTCCCCGTCGGCAGCCGCGGCGGTCCGGTCGGCGCGCCGGCGCCGGCCGTGACCGCCGTCTGCGGGCGGCGGCCCGGGACGGTCGGGACAAGAAGACGGAAGGCGGAAAGCGGAAGGGCAGAAGGCCGGAAAGCGTCGCCGCGATTGACGTGAAGCCGTCTCGAATGAAATACGGACTTCGGTGGCCGGCCGCACGGGCCGCCCTCGTCGCGGACGGGGCCGGTGCCGGGCCGCCGGAGACGCCCTTCGACCGCTGAACGACCGCAGGAGGACACCGTGCTCACAGCACGCCACTGGATCGACGCGCTCGGCCTGGAAGCGCACGTCGAGGGCGGGTACTTCCGTCGGACCTTCCAGGCCGACCACCGCCCCCCGATCCGGACGCCCGAAGGTGACCGGTACACCCTGACCTCCATCCACTACCTGCTCACCCACTGGTCCCCGGTCGGCCACTGGCACCTGAACCGGTCCGACATCCTGCACTTCCACCACCACGGCGAACCGGTCACCTACCACCTCCTCCATCCGGACGGCAGCCACTCCACCACCGTCCTGGGCCAGGACCCGCGCCAGGGGCAGCACCTGACCGTCGCCGTGCCGGGAGGCGTCTGGAAGGCCTCGCACCTCGCCTCCGGGGACCACGCCCTCATCAGCGAGGCCGTCGCGCCCGGCTTCGACTACGCCGACATGACCCTCGGCCGGGCCGACGAGCTCATCGCCCGCCACCCCGCGCACGCCGAGCTCATCCGGCGCTACTGCCGCCCGACCCACCCGGACCAGCCTGGTCCGGTGATCGAAATCCGCCGCGCGGGGCCACCGGACGGTGATGCGCTGGGCGAGATCCACGCCGAGGCCTGGAAGGCCGCGTACGCCCCCTTCTTCGCACCCGGGTTCGCGGCCCGGGCGGTCCTCGACCGCCGCGGCCGCTGGCACGCACGCGTCACCGCGGGGCCCGAGACGGCCCTGCTCGCCTCGCTCGACGGCCGGCCCCTGGCCCTCTCGTTCTTCGGCCCCTCTGCGGACCGGCCCGGACTCGTGGAGCTGCACAGCTTCTACAGCCACCCGGACGGCTGGGGCAGCGGCATCGCCGCCGCCCTGATGGAGACGACGCTGCGCCACATCGGCGAGCAGGGTGCTGCCGGAGTCCACCTGTGGACCCTGCGCGACACCCCGCGGTCCCGCCGCTTCTACACCAAGTCCGGTTTCGCCGAGACCGGAGGAACACGGCTCCACGACTTCGGTGACGGCAACCCGCTCCGGCAGGTCGAGTACGAGAAGGCCCTCGCCTGACCGTCCGGCAGCCCCCGCGGCAAAACCCGCCGCCCGGGTCCCGGCCAGTGATCCGGTCCTACGAGGGTGGGAGCCGCCCGTCGGGCAGGTACCAGCGGTAGGGGGCGACGAGGGCGCCGATGCCGTCCGGCCCCCAGCTCCCGGGGGCGTACGGTTCCACCGCCGGCGGCGCGTCGAGCAGCGGAGCGGCCACCTCCCAGAGCCGTTCCACGCCGTCGGACCGCGTGAACAGGGACTGGTTGCCGTGCATGGCCTCCAGGAGGAGGTGCTCGTACCCCTCCAGGAAGTTCTGCGCGGCGAACGAGGTGCGGTAGTTGAAGACCATGGCGGCGTCGGCGAGCTGCATGGACGGGCCCGGCTCCTTGACCAGGAACCGGGCGGTGATGGAGCCCGGATCGTCGAAGTCGATGACGAGCTCGTTGCTCCGCCCGTCCGCGGCCGCCCGGGCGTCCAGCGGGAACATCCGCAGGACCGGTTCGCGCAAGGCCAGCGTGACCACGTGGCGGCCCTCGGCCAGGGCCTTTCCCGTACGCAGGTGGAAGGGCACGCCCGCCCACCGCCAGTTGTCGATCTCGACGCGCAGCGCCACGAACGTCTCGGTGTCCGACGCCGGGTCCACGCCCTGCTCGTCGCGGTAGCCGGTGTACTGGCCGCGGACGACGTGCGCGGGGTCCAGGACGCGCATGCTGTGGAACACCTTGACCTGTTCGTCGCGGAGCGCGTCCGCCTCCAGGGCGACCGGTGGTTCCATGGCGACGAATCCGAGCAGCTGGAACAGGTGGGTGACCACCATGTCGCGGAACGTTCCGGTGCCCTCGAAGAAGCCGGCCCTGCCCTGGATGTCGAGGTGCTCGGGCACGTCGATCTGTACGTGGCTGATGTGCTCGCGGTTCCACAGCGGCTCGAGGAGGCCGTTGGCGAAGCGGAGCGCCAGGACGTTGTCGACGGCCTCCTTGCCGAGGAAGTGGTCGATGCGGAACACGCGGGACTCGTCGAAGACGGCGTGGATGGCTGCGTTGAGCGCGCGGGCGGACGCGAGGTCGGTGCCGAACGGCTTCTCCACGATGACCCGGCCGCCGTCGGCGAGCCCGGTCGCGCCGAGCAGGTCGATCATCGAGGTGAACGCGACGGGAGGCACGGCGAGGTGGAAGAGCCTGCGCGGTTCGCCCCCGAGGGCGGATTCGGCCTCGTGCACCGCCGCCACCAGGGGATCCGCGGCCCCCGTGTCGGCCGCGCCGAAGGACAGGGCGGCGGCGAACGCCTCCCAGGCCGGCCCCTCGGGCCGCGAGCGCCCGAACTCCGCCACGGCCTGCTGTGCGTGGGCCCGGAACTCCTGGTCGGTGAGGGCCTCCGCCGCCGGCGCCGTGCCCACGATGCGGTAGCGCCGCGGCATCAGCCCGGCTCGCGCCAGATGGAACAGCCCGGGCAGCAGCTTGCGCCGGGCGAGGTCGCCGGTGGCGCCGAACAGGACGATGACGTGGTCCGCAGGGGGTTCGGGAGACTGGGCCGGCTGGGCCATCGGCAGCATCCTCACTCGTCCGCGCCTGAGCGCTGCACCGGCACGGCCCGGCCCGGTGCCGTGTCCGCCGTCGCGGCGGTGACCGTGCGTCCTCACGCCCCACTCTGCGCGCCCCCGGCCGATCCGGCACCCGGGGCGTCCGGACCGCCGGGGACGCCTCGGTCGTACCGTCCGGCACGGCATACCCGTCGGCCCGGCACACCGTCCGGCCCGGCTACCGAAGACAGCGAGTGTCACTTAATGACATACTGTCGCTTGAAGACGCGCCACGAGGAAGGACCGATCACCATGACCACGGACCGGCGCAGCGGCGGAGGGATGAGCCCGCAGCGGCGCGAGCGGCTGCGGCTGGAGATCTCGCGCGAAGCGGCGCGGTTGTTCTGGGAGCAGGGCGTAGCGGCGACCAGCGGCGATCAGATCGCGCAGGCCGTGGGCCTGTCGACGCGCACGATCTGGCGGCACTTCCGCAGCAAGGAGAGCTGCGCCGAGCCGATCGTGCTGCAGGGCGTGGTCACGCTCCTGACCGTACTGCGCGCCTGGCCCCGCCAGAGCTCCCTGGAGGACCACCTGGTCACGGAGCTGACCCGGCTCGGCCGGGAGGAGCCGCCCGTGAAGCTCGCCGACGAAATGCTCGCGATGAAGATGATCCGGCTCGCCGACACCGAGCCGGCCCTGCGCACGGCCTGGTTGATGGCCTGCGACCAGACGGAACGCGAGCTGTGCGCGATCGTCGGCGATCGTCTCGACCGCCCGGCCGATGACCTACAGGTGCGGCTGTACGCGGCGTCGGCGTCCTCGGTGGTCCGGGTGCTCGACGAGCACATCGGCGCCGCCATCCTGGCCGGCTCCGGCCCCGCGGGGTTCGACGACGTCATGACCCTCGCCCGGAGGTACGCCCACGCCATCCGCACGGCCACCGCCGGAGCCCTCGGCGACCCCGTCGCCTGAGACTCCGTACCCCGATCGCCCGCCCGCTGGAGCGGGCGAGACCAGAAGGGACTCCCCATGCCCGCCGTTCCGCACCTCACCGTCGAGGACCTCTTCGACTCCCCCGTCCGCGCCGCCGCAGCGATCTCGCCCGACGGCACCACGGTCGCCTATCTGGCGCCGTGGCGGGAGCGTCTCAACGTCTGGGTGGAGAGCCTCGACGAGGAGGGCGAGCCGCGCTGCGTCACCGCCGACGACGAGCGCAGCGTGCTGCGCTTCCACTGGACCGACGATCCGCGCTGGCTGCTGTACGAGCAGGACCGCGGCGGCGACGAGAACTACCACGTGTACCGGGTCGACCTGGACGACCCCGAGGCCGAGGCCGTCGACCTCACCCCCTACGCGGGGGCCCGCGCCGTGGGTTTCGAGATGACCGCGGCCCGGCCCGGCAAGGCGACGCTGCATCTGAACCACCGCAGCCCCGCCGAGTTCGACCTGTACGAACTCGACATCGGCACGGGCGAGTTGACGGTGCTGGCCCGCAACCCCGGCCAGGTGGGCGGCCTGCTGCCCGCGCCGGACGGAAAGCTGTACGCCCACTCGCTGACGGCCGAGGGCGACATCCGGTTGTCGCAGTGGGATTCCACGACGGGGGCGATGCGGCCGGTCGTCACGTTCGACGGCTCCGACTACCCGCTGGACATCCAGCCGTTCCGGCTCACCCCGGACGGGACCGGCGTGTGGATCGGCTCCAACCGCGGCAGCGACCGGACCCGGGTGGTGCGGCTCGACCTGGTCACCGGTGAGGAGACCGAGGTCGACAGCCATCCGCGCTTCGACCTCGACCCGCGCTCCGCGGTCTTCCCCGTCCTGCCCTCGCCGCTGATCTGCGACCGGCGGACCGGAGAGCTGATCGGCGTCCGGTACCTCGGCGAACGGCAGGTCATCCGCCCGCTGACCCCGGAGTTCGCCGCGGTCCTGGAGAAGCTGGAGGCGCTGTCCGACGGCGACCTGACGGCGCTGTCCTCGGACGTCGACGGGCGGCGCTGGGTCGTCGGGTTCAACCACGACCGCGACCCCGGGGTCACCTACCTCTACGACCACACCACCGGGCGGAGCCGCCTGCTCTTCCGGCCCTTCCCGCATCTGGACCCCGGCACCCTCGCCCGCATGACGCCCGTCACGATCCCCGCGCGCGACGGACTGGAACTCCCCTCCTACCTGACGCTGCCCGTGGGGGTGGAGCCGGCGCGGCTGCCCCTGGTGCTGCTCGTCCACGGCGGGCCGTGGCACCGGGACAGCTGGGGCTTCGATCCCAGCGCGCAGCTCCTCGCCAACCGCGGGTACGCGGTGCTGCAGGTCAACTTCCGCGGGTCGACCGGCTACGGGAAGGCGTTCCTGAAGGCGGGCATCAAGGAGCTGAGCGGCGCGATGCACGACGACCTGATCGACGCCGTCCAGTGGGCCGTCGGGGAGGGGCTCGCCGACCCGGACCGCGTCGCGATCTTCGGCGGCTCGTACGGCGGTTACGCCACCCTGGTCGGCGTCTCCTTCACCCCCGACGTCTTCGCCGCCGCGATCGACTTCTGCGGGCCCTCCAACCTGGTGACGTACCTGCGGGCCGTACCGGACTTCGTCAAGCCCTACCTCGTCAACAACTGGTACCTGTACGCCGGGAACCCCGACGATCCGGAGCAGGAGGCGGACCTGTGGGCCCGCTCGCCGCTGAGCCGCGTCGATGCCATCCGCACCCCGCTGATGGTGGTCCAGGGCGCCAACGACCCCCGCGTGACCAAGGCCGAGTCCGACCAGATCGTCCATGCGCTGCGCGCCCGCGGGGTCGAAGTCGAGTACATGGTGAAGGACGACGAGGGCCACGGTTTCGTGAACCCGCAGAACAACATCGACATGTACCGCGCGGCCGACCGCTTCCTCGCCCGCCACCTGGCCGGGCCTTCCCGTACGGCCGGGTGATCGGTTCGCGGATCAGAAGAGCCCCGCGCGCGCGTACCGCGTGAGGTCGTCGAGGATGTCGCGGAGGACGCCGTCGGGCAGCCGGCCCGACGCGGGTACGGGCGCACCCGGCTCGGGGTAGGCCAGGCACAGCCACACCCCGAACGGCAACGGCACCGGATGCGCCGCCGGTTCGGCCGGGGACCAGACCTCCCCGGTCTGCGGATGGACCGGCACGAGGAGGACGGCGTCGCCCCCGTCGGGGGCCGGTCGCCCGGGCCCGGCCAGGACGGCGTGCCGCGCCCGGGGGCCCGCGGGCAGCATGGCGTCGAGCGCGCGCCGGAACACCTCGGCGGCCAAGCCGTCCGGGACGGTCACGGGCCGGCCTCCCGAGGCGGCCAGCAGGTGGGCGAGCGCCCGGCCCGCCGCCGCCTCCCACTGCGGGTTCCACGACCACACGTGGTGTGACCAGTGGCCGGCCGCCTGCCGGGACCCCCATCCGGCGATCGGCGCGAACGGGGGCGTGCGCCTTCCTTCCGCCGACAGCTCCGCCCAGGAGAGCGGTACGGCTCCGGCGCCGCCGACGCGGACACGGCGCACGGCGTCCGGGGCGAACCACACCGCCTGCCAGAGCGAGCAGTCGTCGATCCGGCTCGCCACGGGCAGGCCGCACGCCGCGCAGGCCACCTGCGGCCCGTCGGCACCGTCGAGGCCACAGCAGTGGCCGCCTCCACGCCTCTCCGGCATCAGCACGGTGCCGCGGGCGTCGCCGGGCGCGATGACGATCGCACCGGACGGGCCGTCGGACAGGGCGCGGACCGGCGCGTGGACACCGCGGGCGGCCGCCTCCTCCGGGGTGACCTCCCCCCACGTCCGCCACGGCGGCCCCCAGGGCTCCGGGTCCACGGCGAACGTGCCCGACTCCATGAGCACCGGCAGCTGAGTTCCGTTCCCGTACTTCTGACGGGCGTGGGCCGGCAGCGCGACCCGGGACAGCGGGACGGTCAGCTCGGCGCCGCACCCCGCACACACGAAGACGTTCAGACGGAGCTCCGGGGCTGCGGCTGCCGGAGCCCCTGGAGGAGGAGGGCGATCAACCGCCGGGGGTCGTAGCGGGGGTCGTCGTCGCGGCCGATGCAGAGGTTGCCGATGCCGCGCATCAGCTCGTACGGCTGCGTGCCGGGCCTGATGTCGCCGGCCTCGACGGCGGCGTCGAGCAACTGGGTGCAGACCGGCAACAGGCGGTCGAGGAAGTAGGCGTGCAGCGCGGCGAAGCGGTCGCTGTCCGACTGGAGGGCGTCGGCGAGGCCGTGTTTGGTGACGAGGAAGTCGGCGAAGAGGTCGACCCACTGGCGCAGTGCGTCGAACGGGGAGCCGGCTCCGGCCAGCAGGCCCGGGCCGGCCTCGGCGCACGCCTCGATCTGGTGCTGGTAGACGGCCGTGACGAGGTCGGCGCGGGTCGGGAAATGGCGGTAGATCGTGGCCATCCCGACGCCGGCCTGCGCCGCGATCCGGCGGATCGGCGCGTCGACTCCGGAGGTGACGAACACCTCGGCTGCGGCAGCGAGCACCGTCTCCCGGTTGCGCTGGGCGTCGGCCCGCTTGCTCCGGGACGGCGAACCCCCTGCAGGACCCTCGGCGGCCATCGCGTTCTCCTTCGACACCGGTCGACGCCGGTTGACACCGATTGACAAAACGGAGCGTCGCTCCGAATACTAAATGGAGCGTCGTTCCGTTTCAGCTTAGCCGAAACGGGACGCCCCTGACCGCCTGCCCGCCCACCTGCCGACCGCGGGCGAGGGGCAAGCGCCACCGCGAAAGGGAACCCCACCGTGAGCACTTCCGCCACCGCCGACGCCCCGGCCGTGCCCGTCCCGGTCCTGTCCTTCGGTCCCGTGGTCCTGTCCGTGCCCGGACGTCCCGTGGACCTGCAGGTACGCGTCAGCGCACCCGCCACCGGAACCGGCCTCCCCGTCATCCTCCTCTCGCACGGCCACGGCCCGTCGAACCACCTCTCCTCGCTCCACGGCTACGCACCGCTCGCCGACCACTGGGCGGCACACGGATTCGTCGTGATCCAACCCACCCACCTCACCTCCCGCACCCTGGCCCACCTGGTCGCCGACGCCCCCGGCGCGCCCGACTTCTGGCGCTCCCGCGCCGAGGACATGACCCACGTCCTCGACCGGCTCGACGTGATCGAGAACGCCGTACCGCACCTCGGCGGACGGATCGAGCACACCCGGATCGCCCTCGCGGGCCACTCGCTCGGCGGCTTCACCGCCGCCCTCCTGCTGGGTGCCGGGATCACCGACCCCGACACCGGGAAGGTGGTGCACCTCGCCGAGCCCCGCATCACGGCGGGCGTACTGCTCGCCGCGCCCGGCAGGGGCGGCGACGTCTTCAACGGGCCCGCGGCGAAGCAGTGGCCGATCATCGGGGCCGTCGACTTCTCCACCATGACCACACCCGCGCTGGTCGTCGCCGGAGACAAGGACGACTCCCGGCACTTCACCGACCTGGGGCCGGACTGGCACGCCGACCCCTACGCCCTCGCCCCCGGCCCCAAGTCCCTGCTCACCCTGTTCGACGCGGAGCACGGACTCGGCGGGATCTCCGGGTACGACGCCGCCGAGACCACCGACGAGAACCCCGAGCGGGTCGCCGCCGTCGCCCGGCTCGCCGCGGCCTACCTCCACACCCGGCTCCACCCCGGCGCGCCCGCCTGGCGGATCGCCTGCGAGGAGCTGACCACCGGACCCGACCGGGTGGGGCACGTCACGTCCAAGTAGCCCCCGGGGTACGGTCCCCCGCGCGGGTGTCCGGCGTACGCGCTTCCCGTTCCGCCCGGGCAGGTCACCCGGGGCGGAACGGGCGGGCCGTGTCAGCCCTGGGCGCGGCGTCGGACCACCACGGCCGCCGCGAGCGCGGCGAGGGCCACGGCGAGCCCGGCGGCGGCCAGGGCGGAGGCCGAGTCGTCGGACTCCGGGGCCGTCTCGACGCCTGCGGCGACGCCGCCCTTGGGCACGACGGAGGTCTGTGCGGCGGTCCGCGGCGCGACGGCGGCGGCCGTGGGGGATGCGGATGGCACGGTGTCCGGCTTCGTCTGCGGCCTGACCTCGGGCTGGGGCTTGTCGGTCGGCTGCTGGAGCGCGTACTCGCGGGTGCAGTGCTTCAGGCCGGGCAGCTTCGGGAAGGCGGCGTGGCCGTACGCCTTGTCCCCGCTCGGGATCGCCCACTCCAGGACCGGCTCGGCGGAGCTCGGGTTGAGGATCCGCACCGTCAGGGCGCCCTTCGGCAGCGAGGGGCGGGTACGGGTCAGGGTCACCTCCGGGGCCATCGGGCCCTCCTCGTCGAACTTCAGCACGGCCAGCGGGCCGGTCGGCGTCATCATGAGCGTCGCGCTCGCCCCGGCTCCGATGACCTTTTCAAGCGGCGCCGACACGCACTCGGAGCCCTTGCCCGAGGGGAGCCGGTGGGAGGTGGTCCTGCCGTCCTTGGTCGTCACGGTGAGGGTCTCCACGTGAGCCTCCTCGCCCTCGACGAGCGCCAGCCGCAGACCGTTGGCGGTCGCCGTCCGGTGGTTCCCGTCCAGCACGGTCACGGCGGTGGCCCCGTACGGGTCGCCGGGCTTCCAGTCCGCGGCGGCGGTGTGGATCGACGCCTCGGGGCCACCGCTGTCGAAGCTCAGGACCGCGACCAGGCCCTCGCCGATGAACACAGGCTGGGCCGCCTGGCGGTCGTTGCCGCTGCCGGAGGCGGCCGGCGCAGCCTGAAGCGCGGGCGCGGCAAGGGCGGAACCTGCAGTGGGTACGAGCACCGTGCCCGCGACGGCGGCGGTCACGATGAACGTGCGGAGGGCGGAACGCATAACGACTCCTGAAGCACGGGCGGAAAGACGGAGGAGAGTCGCATGCCGCGTTGCATCTGTTTCGGCGGTGTGTCACCGGGTCAGGTATGGCGGGGCTGCTGAGGAAGAAGTTACGGACCCCGCATGCCCGGATGATCTTGTTCCTGTCATGGCCGCGTAACAGCGAACGGTATGCCCGATTCCGGCGGCACCCGCACCGGAGCGAACCGCGCAACGCACCACCCCCGCGCGGATCGACGGCCGTCCCCGTTCGACTGAAGAACCGCACGACGCGTTGCCGAGCGCGCTCCGACGCGCCAGAGTCCTGGTGGCGCAATATCCAATCAAAGGGGCAGAGTTGTGCATGTAAGGCGAATGGGAACCATCCTGAGCGCGGCGGCCCTCGCCGTGCTGACCCTTCCGGCCGAAGCCCAAGCCGCAGCCATCGCCTGCGGCGGCGGCGTGTCGACCGGCCGGGTGGCCGTCAACGGCTGCATCAGCGCCGAACGCGGCAAGGAGGGCAAGATCATCACTCGGGAGATCACCGCACACGTCAAACTGCGCAACACGGGGTCGAAGGCCGTGGACGTCTCGTACGAGGCCTTCTTCCGTGTCGTCTCGGGGGGACACTGGGTGAAACTCGGCAGCGGCCGCACCCACGTCCCGGCGGGTGGCGCTCTCGGGCCCACGGAGGTGGGGAGCTCCACCCGGGTCTGCGGCCCGGTGAAGGTCGAGATCCGGGTCCACGCCCGCGCCACCGGGGGCGCCTGGAGCGGCTGGTCCACCGCCGGCACCGCCCAGTGCCAGACCTGAGGCCGACCCACGCGCCCGCGGACCGGCCGCTGTTCCCCCGGGCCGGTACGCGGCGGGCCCGGCAGCGGACCGTACGAGCCGGGTGACCTGCGGTGCACGTACCGCGAGGTGGTCGGAGCCGCGGCGGGGACCTCAGGTCGGGCAGGTCGCTTCGGACAGCGCGGCCGGCAGCCAGTCGGCGGTCCGGCCGAAGCGGAACCCGAGGGCCGCGGCCCGGCCGTTGTCCATGGCGTAGGCCCGGTCGAAGGAGAACGGCGAGGCGTCGCCGCCGGGCCCGACCACCCGGTACCGCGGCCGACGGCCCAGCCGCTCCGCGACCGCCTCGCAGAGCGCGGTGACGTCCAGCGCGCCGTGCGAGGCCGCGTTGACCGGCCCGGTGAACTCCCCCTGCGCCGCCCAGTGCAGGAACTCCGCAATCTCCAGGTGGTGGATGAACGAGGTCGCGTACGGGGTCTCGTGGACCGCCACCGCAATGCCGGAGCCGATCCGCTCCACGTAGTGCGCCAGCCGCCCGGTGAAGTCCGCCGGGCCGCCGCCGAGCACGTGCGCGACCCGGACCGCGGCGAACGGGAAGGCGGGCTCGCGCAGGAACACCGCCTCGGCCTGCCGTTTGCCCTCGGCGTACGCCCGCGCGGCCCCGAGCCTGCGCTCGACCTCCCCCGGGTCCCACCACGGGTGCGCGGCCGGGGCAGGCGCCCACCCCGGGTCGGCGGGCTCCTCGGCCACCGGCACCCGCCGCCCCGGGTCCGCCGGGCCGGGGAGGGTGGCGGGGTCGTACACCTCCATCGTCGAGGTCATGACGTAGCGTCCGGTCCGGTCCGCGAAGACCCGGCGGGCGACGGCCGCCTGGAGCGGCGTGTAGCAGACCTGGTCGACGACCACGTCGAACGTCCGGGTCCCCAGCGCCGCCCGCAGCGCCCGCTCGTCATCGCGGTCCGCGACGATCCCGCCCACACCGGGGGGCGGTTCGGCCGAACCGCGGTTGAGCACGGCGACCGCGTCCCCGGCGTCCCGCAACCGCGTGACCAGGGACTTCCCGAAGTACCGGCTTCCACCGACGACAAGAATGTTTCGCATGTCCACGACACTGCCGCGGTATCGTCCCCAGCGGAACCGGTGATCGGCTGAACGCGGCGTAAGGAAAACTGATGATCGACGTGCAGCGGCTGCGCATCCTGCGGGCCGTGGCCGAGCACGGCAGTTTCAACCGGGCCGCCGCCGCGCTCCTCCTCACCCCGTCGGCCGTCTCCCAGCACATCGCCTCACTGGAGCGCTCACTCGGCCAGGCAGTGGCGGTGCGCAGCAGCCGCGGTGTCACGCTCACCGAACCCGGCCGCCTGCTGGTCGGGGCGGCGGAGACCATCTCCGCCGAACTGGACCAGGTCCGGCGTGCCATCGACCGGCTCTCCGCGCCGCGGCCCCGGCTGACGGTCGCCACGTTCACCAGTGGCGGCCGGCACCTGCTGCCCGGCGCACTGGCCCGGTTCGTGGCCGCGCACCCGGAGGTGGAGCTGACCCTCCTGGAGAGCGAACCGGAGGCCGCCGTACCGATGGTGCGCTCCGGCGCCGCCGACCTCGCCCTGGCCTACCACCTCGACGGGCCGCCGCCCGTCCGGCCGGACCGGCGCCCCGCGCTCGACTGGGTTCCGCTGATGGACGATCCGCTGTGGCTGGTGCTGCCGCGCGGCCACCGGTTCGCGGACCGGTCCACGCTCGGACCGGCCGAACTGGCCGCGGACCGCTGGGTGCTGGGCTGCCTGAAGACGGAGGCCTTCCTGCGGCGCTTCGCGGGGATCGCCGGCTTCGAACTCCAGGTGGCGGCCTCCACCACCGACTACTTCTTCGCGCAGACGCTGGTCGCGGCGGGGGTCGGCGTCTCCCTGGTGCCGCACGTCTCGCTGGCGCCGTCCCCCGGGTTGGTGGCCGTCGCCGTCGAACCGCCGCGGCCCGCCCGGCGGATCGGGGTCGTCCTCCCGGCCGGGCACCACTCCCGGCCGTACGCACGGGCCCTGGCCGAAGCCCTGGCAGGCGCCGCAGCCACCCCTGACCTCACCACCGATACCGCCGCCACCGGGTCGGCGGATCCCACCGCGGGGCACGGAGCCCGGCCGTGAACCCCCTCCTGACCGGCCTCGCCCGCTACGCCGAGCCGGGCGTGACCAGACCCGTTTCGTAGGCCAGCACGACGGCCTGGGCGCGGTCGCGGAGCGACAACTTCGCGAAGATGCGGGCCACATGGGTCTTCACCGTGGCTTCGCTGAGCGTCAGCTCCCGCGCCAGCTCCGCGTTGGAGCGGCCGTGGCCCATCAGGGTCAGCACCTCCCGCTCGCGCGGGGTCAGCGCGGCCAGCTCCCGGTGGGTGGCGGCCGCGGCGGCCCGGTCCGGCGCGGCGGCTCCCGGTCCGCAGCGCTCCACCAGGCGGCGCGTGATCGACGGGGCGAGCAGCGCGTCCCCGGTACCGACGAGGCGGACGGCGGCGGCGAGGTGTGCGGGGGTGACGTCCTTCAGCAGGAAGCCGCTGGCCCCGGCGGCGAGCGCCGCGTAGACGTAGTCGTCGAGGTCGAAGGTGGTCAGCATGACGACCCGGCAGTCGGGGACCTCGGCGAGGATCCGGCGAGCGGCCTGGAGGCCGTCCATGCGCGGCATCCGGATGTCCAGCAGGGCCACGTCGGGGCGCAGTCGGCGGGCGGCCTCGACGGCCTCGACCCCGTCGGCGGCGACGCCGACCACGTCGATGCCCCGGGCGGTGAGGATCAGCCGGAAGCCGGTGCGGACGAGGTCCTGGTCGTCCGCGATCAGCACACGGGGCGCGGGGCCTTCGGGCGTGCTCACGGGCGGTCCAGGGGGAGCCGGGCGCGGACCCGGTAGCCGCCGCCGAGACGGCGGCGGGCGTCGAGGTCCCCGCCGTAGATGGCGACGCGCTCGCGCAGCCCGACCAGCCCGCGGCCGGTTCCGGCGGCCGTGGGCGGTGGCCCCCCGGCCGGCCGGTTCCCCCCGGCGCGCCCCGGCGGGCCTCCTGCGACGCCGGCCGGCGGGACCGGCGCCGGAGCCTTCGCCGTACCCGCCCGAGCCGGCCCGGGACCCGAGGGAGGGGTTCCCGTACCCGTCGAACCCGGTCCGGAGCCCGGTGCGACCGCCGCGAGCACGCTCGGGCCGCCGTTGAGCACCTCCACGCGCAGCGCGTGGTCCGCGTAGCGCACCGTCACCCGTGCCCCGCTCCCGTCTCCGTGCTTGAGCGCGTTGGTCAGGGCCTCCTGGACGATCCGGTACGCCGTGACGTCGATGCCGGGCGGCAGCGGGCGCGGATCTCCGGACATCCGTACGTCCACCGGCAGCCCGGCGAAGGCGAACCGGTCGATGAGCGCGCTCAGCCGGCTCAGGCTCGGCTGCGGCGCCGTCGCCGCCCCGCCGGCCGGCGTGTCCGCGAAGGGGCCGGACGGGTCGTACGGATCGTCCGAGCCATCTTGCGCCGGAGCCAACAGCCCGAGCAGATGGCGGAGTTCGGTCATCGTGGTCCGCCCGGCGCGTTCCACGGCGGCCATGGCCGCGGCAGCTTCCCCGGGCAGCGTGGTCAGCACCTCCCGAGCGGCGCCGGCCTGGACCACCATCAGGCTCACGTTGTGGCTGACGATGTCGTGCAACTCCGCCGCGATCCGGGACCGTTCGGCGTCGACCGCCGTTCGCGCGGCGCTCTCGCGCTCCCGCTCCAGCAGCCAGCCGCGTTCCTCCAGCGCCGCGCGGTGCCCGGCCCGCGCGCGCCGCAGGGCCAGCCCCAGCCCGCAGGCGACGGCAGCGCACGCGCAGGCCGCGGCCAGCGCCATGATCGACTGCACCCTCGACTCCCCACCCCGCCGGCGGTGTTCGTGTACCGCCGGACTCCGGTCATTGTGCCGGACGGGCCGCGTACATCTCCGGGATGACGTGCGCCGGCCTTTACATCCGGGGGCTGACGTCCGGTCCGGCTCCTTCGCCTTAGCGTCGGGCCATGACTACAGAGCACGGTGGTTCGAGAAGCCTGGTGGTGCGCCTGGAGGGCGTGCACAAGGAGTTCGGCGACGCGAAGGCCCTGAACGGACTCTCCCTGGAGATCCGGGCGGGGGACGCGGTCGCCGTGATGGGCCCCTCCGGGTGCGGCAAGTCCACCCTCCTCAACATGATCGCGGGCCTGGACCGGCCCACGTCGGGGCTGGTCGACGTGCAGGGCCAGGACCTGGGCGGGCTGAACGAGACCGGGCTCGCCCTGTTCCGTCGCCGCAACATCGGCATGATCTTCCAGTTCTTCAACCTCATCGACGACCTCCCCGCCCTCGACAACGTCGCGTTGGCGGCCCAGCTGACCGGCTCGCCGGCCCGGCAGGCGCGCCGTCGCGCCCTCGAACTCCTCGGCGAGCTGGGCGTGGCCGACCGCCGCGACAGCTACCCGGCGACGCTCAGCGGCGGCGAGCGCCAACGGGTGGCCGTGGCACGCGCGTTGATGAACCGCCCCGCCCTCCTCCTCGCGGACGAGCCGACGGGCGCCCTCGACAGCCGCTCGGGCGAGCAGGTGATGGACCTGCTGATCGACCTGAACCAGATCGGGCAGACCCTGCTGATCGTCACCCACGATCCGCAGCTCGCCACGCGGTGTGCCAGTCGTCTGGTCGAGGTGGCCGACGGCCGGGTGGCCCGTGAGAGCGCGCTGGAGGCCTCGGTATGAGCGCCGTCTGGCGGGCATCGCGCGCGGCCGTCAAGCGCCGCAGGGTCCAGACCTTCGTGATCGGCCTGGTCGTCCTGTGCTCGACCACGACCGTGCTGCTCGCGCTGGGGCTGCTCGCCGCCGCCTCCGCGCCCTTCGACCGGGCCCACGCCGCACAGCGCGGAGCCCATTCCGTGGCCGTGTTCGACACGACGCGGGTGTCCCGGGAGCAGTTGGTTCCCACCGCCCGGATGCCGGGCGTGGAGGCCGCGGCCGGCCCCTTCGACCAGGTCGTCGTGAACGTCCCCGGCGGGCTGCTGTGGACGGCGGGCGGACGGCTCACCGTGGTGGGCCGGGCCGATCCGGCGGGACCCGTGGACCGGATCGAGCTCCTGGCGGGCCGGTGGGCCACGGCGCCCGGCGAGGTCGTCGTCAACTGGCCCATCCAGGGCACTCCTTCGCCGGACATGCTGGGTACGGAGCTGGAGACGCCCGGTGGTCCCACCCTGACCGTCGTGGGGTTCGGCGGCAGCATGAGCAAGTCGGCGACCGCCTGGGTCTCGCCCGAGCAGGCGGCCGCGCTGCACCCGACCTCCGCCCAGATGCTGTACCGGTTCACCGACGCGTCGACGCGGGACCGGGTGGACGCCTCCCTGGCGAGGGCCACGGCCGGACTGCCCGGAGGTTCCCTGACCGAACAGCGCTCCTGGCTCGCGCTGAAACGGGCCTTCTCGGCCCAGGCCGACGCCTTCCTCCCGTTCATGACCCTCTTCGGGATCCTCGGCCTGCTGGTGTCGGCACTGATCACCGGCAACGTCGTCAGCGGCGCGGTCGTCTCCGGATACCGGCACATCGGGGTGCTCAAGGCGCTCGGCTTCACCCCGAACCAGGTCGTCGCCGTCTACCTCACGATGATGGCCGTACCCGCCGTGGCCGGTGGCGTCCTCGGCACCCTGCTCGGCGGCGCTCTGGCCGATCCCGTCCTGCGGACGGCCTTCTCCGGCATCGAAACCGGGCGGGCCTCCGTCGACGGCGTCAGCACCTGGGTGTACGCCGTCTGCCTGTCGGGCATGCCGGCCCTCGTGCTGCTCTGCGCGCTGGTCCCCGCCCTGCGGGCACACCGGATGTCCGCGGCCGGCGCGATCAGCGCGGGCAGCGCACCGCGCACCGGACGGGGGCTGCGCGTCCAGCGCTTCCTCGGTTCGACCAGGCTGCCGCGCCCGGTCAGCCTGGGCCTCGGCCAGCCCTTCGCCCGCCCCGCCCGGTCCCTGCTCACCCTGGCGGCCGTCGTCCTCGGGGTCACCACGGTGACCCTTTCCACCGGACTGACCGGCACCGTACTCGCCATGGGCAACGCCGGCCGCGGCGACGGCGGCCCGGCGGTCACCGTGGAGATCGGCACCACGGGCAACCACGGCACCCCGCCGCTGCTGGGCGACGCGCAGATCGAGGAGCGCTTGCGGTCCCTCCCGGGCGCGGCGACGGTACGGGCCCGCGCTCTGGCCCAGGTGACGCTGGCCGGGCAGGCCCAGCCCGCCTTCGCCAACTTCCACCGCGGGGACACCTCCGCGTACGCCCACGAGCTCGCCCGCGGCCGGCTGCCGGACGCGGCCGGGGAGATCGTGGCCGGACCGTCGTTCCTGACGGAGCGCGGGCTGGAGATCGGGGACCGGATAGTCCTGGAGCTGAACGGCGGACACCTGCCCGCGACCGTCGTCGGGGAACTCGTCACGGGCAACGCGCGCGCCCTGGAGGCCGGCTGGCCCACGCTCGAACGGCTCGCGCCGGACACCCGCGCGATCTCCTACGGCGTGCGCCTCGCCCCCGGCACCGACGCCCGGGCCTACGCGGAAGCGGTCGAGGCCGCCGACCCGGGGCTGATCGCGTCCGTGCAGGAGTCCGGCAGTGCGGTGACCACCACGGTCGTCGGTTTCTCGACGGTGTTCACGGTGCTGCTGACCCTCGTCGCGTCGCTCGGCGTGTTCAACACGGTCCTGCTGAACACCCGCGAGCGGCGCCGGGACCTGGGCATGCTCAAGTCGATCGGGATGACCCCCCGGCAGGTGGTGGCCATGACCGTGACCTCGGTCGCCGGGCTCGGGGCGGTGGGCGGTCTGCTCGGGATCCCGCTGGGCGTCGCGGCGCACCGGTTCCTCGTGGACAACCTGGGGGTGGTCGCGTTCCCCCCGTCGATGAAGGACGTGTGGCACGCGCCGCAGCTCGCCGCGATGCTCCTGGCGGGGGTGGCGATCGCCGTGCTCGGGAGTCTGCTTCCCGCCCGGGCGGCCGCCCGGATGACCATCGCTTCGGCGCTGCACACCGAGTAGCGGCGCGTCCCGGCGCGGGGGCGTCGCGAAGATCGCCGGAACGGGTCAGCGGCGCGGCCCGCGCGGGTGAAACAGCCGGCCGCGCCCGTTCCGTGCCGGGACGCGGTCCGTTGGGGGAGGCATGCGCACTCCGATAGACGCTCCGATAGACGCCCCGGTCCTGCCCGCCGACGCCCACGAGTCCTTCGCGGAGCTCGCCGTCGAGGCCGGCCCCGACCCCCTCCCCCGCATACGGGCCGCGCTCCGCGGTGACGTCCTCGGCGTCGGCCTGGCCGGGGAGTTCGACCACTACACCTGCGTGCCCCTGCACCGCCTCCTCGCGGACGGAGCGGCCCGCGGCGCCCGCCGCCTCGTCCTGGACGCGGGCGGGGTGACCTTCTGCGACTCGGCCCTCCTGCTCGTGCTGGACCGGTGGGTCCGGGCCGGCGGTCACGTGGAGGTGGCCGTCGGCTCCCGGGCGGTCCGGGTGCTGATGGGGCTGGCGGCCCGCCTGCCGCTGCCGCCCGGCGGCGGCTTCAGACCGTAGCCGCCCGCTCCGCGCCCTGCCGCTCCACGATGCGGCCGTCGCGCAGCTCCACGACCCGGTCGGCGAGTTCGATCAGGACCGGGTCGTGGGTGGCGACGAGGACGGTGACCCCCTCACTGCGCACCACGGCCCGCAGCAGCCCCATGATCTGCCGGCCGGTCTCGGAGTCGAGCTGGCCGGTCGGTTCGTCCGCGATGATCAGGTCGGGCTCGTTGGCCAGGGCTCGGGCCACCGCGACGCGCTGCTGCTGGCCGCCGGAGAGTTCGCCCGGCCGCTGCTGCGCATGGTCGCTCAGCCCGACCAGCGCGAGCAGCGTGCGGGCCCGTTCCTCGCGCTGCGCGGCGGGCACCTTGCGCAGCCGCATCGGTACGCCGACGTTCTCGGCGGCGGTCAGCACCGGGATCAGGCCGAAGGACTGGAACACGAAGCCGATCCGGTCGCGGCGCAGTGCCAGCAGCCCGGCCTCGTCCAGGCCCGCCAGGTCCGTGCCGTCGAGGGAGACGGTGCCGGCGGACGGGGTGTCGAGGCCCCCGACCACGTTCAGCAGGGTGGTCTTGCCCGAGCCGGACCGGCCCTTGAGCGCGGTGAGTTCGCCCCTGCGCACGTCGAACGACACACCCCGCAGCGCGTGCACGGCCCGCTCTCCGGTGCCGAAACTGCGGTGCACGTCGACCACCGTCAGAATGGGTTCCGGCGTGCTCTCCCGGTGCTGCGTCATGGCGTGCGCTCCCCCTCGAATCGGCCGTCCGGCGGCCTCCGAGGCGCCGCCCGTTCGCATTTGTTCACCCGCCACACAGATCGCGCAAGTCCCTTCCGCCATGCGTTCGAATCTGGCAGCATCGTCCGCTATCCGGTACCAACGGTCCGGATGGGGGAGGAAACAGGCACATGCTCGGCTTCGTCACGCGCCGGCTGCGCGGGCGAACGCCGCTCGCCGCCGCCGTACTGCTCACCGTCCTGATCACGACGACCGTGCTCACGGCGCTGTTCGCCTTCACCCGCGGGGTCGGCGAGGCGGGGTTGCGACAGGCCCTCCAGGGACCGGCCCATTCCCGTGCCACGGTCCTGGTCACCTCCGAGCACGCCGCGGCCTCCCGCGCGGCCGACGACCAGGCGGTACGGGCCTTCTCCGACGAGCTGTTCGGCCGGCTGCCGGTCGCCGTGGAGAGCCTGGCCCGCAGCCGTCCGTACGGACTGCCCGGGGCGGTCTCCCCCGGCCGGCAGGCCGATCTGACCCTGCTCGCCTCCCTCGACCGGGCCCGCGTACGCCTCCTGGAGGGCCAGTGGCCCGGAGCCGCCGCGGGGACCGGACCGCTGTCGGTCGCCGTCCCGCGGGCCGCGCTGGCGCGGCTCGGACTGACCGGGGCTCCGCTGCCCGCCGAGGTCCGTCTGGACGACCGGTACGGCGGCGCCCCGCTCACCGTCCGGGTCACCGGCGTGTACCTGGCCGCCGACCCCGACGCACCGTACTGGCGGCTCGATCCGGTCGGCGGCCGCGGGCTGCGGGTCGGCGGGTTCACCACGTACGGGCCGCTGCTCGTGGACGACTCCGCCTTCACCTCCGGCGCCCTCGCGCAGAACGGCCGGGCGTCGCTGCTGGACCCCGACTTCTCCGCCGTCGACGCCGCCGGGGCCGAGGCGCTCCGCGGCCGGGCGGCGGGGCTCGCGGACGGGGCCCCGGAGGCGTCCGGGGTGACGGCCCCCGCCGGACACCAGGCCGCGTCGGAACTCCCCGCCTTCCTGGCCGAGCTGCGGTCCGGGCAGGCGGTCGCCCGCTCCTCGCTGCTGGTCGGCGCGCTCCAGCTGGCCGTGCTGGCCGGGGCCGCGCTGCTGCTCGTCTCCCACCTCCTGACGGACCGGCAGGAGCCGGAACGCGTCCTGCTGACCGCGCGCGGCGCCTCCCGGCTGCGGCTGGGCGCCCTGGGCGCGGCCGAGTCGCTGCTGCTCGCCCTGCCCGCGGCCGTCCTCGCCCCGCTGCTCACCCCGCCCCTGCTGGACCTGCTCACCGGCTTCGGGCCGCTGTCCGGGATCTCGCCGGACACGTCCGGGACCTGGCTGTCGTGGCCGGTCGCGGCCGCCTGCGCCCTGGGCTGCGTCCTGCTGACCGCACTGCCCGGAGCCCTTCGGGGCGCGGGGGCCGCCGCGCTGCGCCGCAGCGGCCGCCGTCAGGCCCTCGTCGCCGGGGCGGCCAGGTCCGGCGCCGACCTGGCACTGGTGGCCCTCGCCGTCCTCGCATACCGCCGGCTCGCTCGGTACGGCAGCGGGGAGGGCCCCGGGTCCGGCGGTGCCCACGGCTCCGCGGGCGCCGACTTCGGCGTCGACCCGGTGCTGGTCGCCGCGCCGACGCTGGCCATGTGCGCCGGCACCCTGCTCGTGCTGCGGCTGCTGCCGTTCGCCGCCCGGCTGGGCGGGCGGATCGCCGCGCGCGGCAGAGGTCTCGGACCCGCCCTGGTCGGCTGGCAGCTGGCCCGCCGGCCCAAGCGGTCCACCGGGCCGGTGCTGCTCCTCGTGCTCGCCGTCTCCAGCGGCGTCCTGGCGCTCGGCCAGCACACCGCCTGGTCCGCGTCCCAGCGCGACCAGGCCGATTTCGCCACCGCCGGGGGCCTGCGGATCTCCGGCAGCGAGCTGAACCCCGCGGGCCGCGGCGGCCGGTACGGCGCGCTGCCCGGCGGCGAACGCGTCGTCCCGGTGGTGCGCACGGTCCAGGACCTGCCGGGCGGGAAGCCCGCCCAGGTGCTCGCGCTGGACGCCGCCGCCGTGGCCGAGCGGGTGCCGCTGCGCGCCGACCTGCGCGACGGACGCCCGATGCGGGAGCTGTTCGCGCCACTGGCGGCGGCCCGCCCGGCCGGCGCGCACGGCGTCGAGCTGCCGGGGCGGCCGCGCCGCATCGACGTGGACGTGACGGCGGCCCGCCCGGCCGGCGCGCACGGCGTCGAGCTGCCGGGGCGGCCGCGCCGCATCGACGTGGACGTGACGGTGCGGGTGCCGGAGGGCGCTTCCCGTGCGGGCCTCGGACTGCTGCTGCGGGACCGGTTCGGGCTGACGTTCCGGTCGCCGATGCTCCCCCTGCCGGAGTCCGGGGACGGCACCGTCTCCGTGGACGTCGACGCGCTGACCGGGGCGCCCCTCGGCGCTCCCGCGGCACCCCTGTCGGTGGCGGGGCTGGTCGTCTCGTACGGCGCGGAGTACTACGGCACCTACCGGCTCCCGCCCGAGGACGCGGAGGCCCCAGGGGAGCTGGCCGTACGCCGCCTCGCCGTCGCCGACGGCGCCGGCGGGCCGTCCGTGACCGTACCGGTGCCGGCCGGGGCCGGCTGGACCCTGAAGACCCCGGCGCTGAACGGCGGCGCCCCCGCCGCCGAGCTGCTGCCCGCGCCGGACGGAGCACCGGCACTGCCGCGGCTGCGCTACCGCGGTGGCGGCGACACCGCGGGCGGCATCCAGCTCGGGCTGGTCCCGGGAGCGGCGCCCGCGCCCGAGGTGCCCGGCGTCGCCACCCACCGCTACCTCGCCGCGGTCGGCGCCGGGGTCGGGGACCTGGTCCCCGTCCCGCTGGGCGGGGCCACCGTCCCGGTCCGGGTGACCGCGGCCGTCGGCTCGCTGCCGGTGGCCGGCGACACCGCGCTCGCCGTCGACCTGGCCACCGCCGGACGGCTGCTGGCGGCCGGCGGCGGGCTGGAACTGCCCCCGGCCGGCGAGTGGTGGCTGCCCGCCGCGTCGGCGTCCGACCCCGCGCCGGGGCGCGCGGCGGCCGAACTGCGCGCGGGCGCCGGGTCGCAGCAGGTGGAACTGCGCGAGGAGGCCGCCGCCGTACTGCTGGACGACCCGCTGAGCGCGGGCCCGCAGAGCGCGCTGGCCGCCCTCGCCGTGGCCTGCGCGGTACTGGCCGCGATCGGCTTCGGAGCGGCCGCCGCGGCCGCCCGGCGCGAGCGAACCGCGGAGTTCGCCGTGCTGCTGGCCCTCGGGACGCCCCGCCGGAGACTGGCCCGTACGGCTGCCGCCGAAGGCGGTCTCCTGGTCGGCCTCGCCACCGCCGTCGGGCTGGGGCTGGGCGCCGCCGTGGTCCACCTGGTGGTGCCGCTGGTGGTGCTGACCCCGGCCGCGCGCCGGCCCGTGCCGGAGGTGCTGGTGGACCTGCCGGGCACCCAGACCCTGCTGATGGCCGCCGCGATCGCCGCGGTGCCCCTGCTGTCGGCCGTCCTCGGCGGCCGGTACGACCGAGACGTGGCCGCCCGGCTGCGGCACGTGGAGGAGATGTGACCGGCCCGGCCCCCACCGCCGGCGAGCGACGGCGGTCCCGGCCCGCGCCCTGGGTGCGGACCCGGCTGCGCGCGGCCCCGCTGGCGGCGCTGCTCGCCGCCGCCCTGGCGTTCGTCGCCGTACTGATGGCGGCCGCGCTCCCCCGTGCCGTGGACCGGGGCGCCGACCACGCCCTGCGCTCCTTCCTGCACGAGCGGGGGCCGAGCGAGACCAGCCTGACCGCCGTCGCCTCCGCGCGGTACGGACAGCTGACGCCGGCGGACATGGACTCCGTCCTGGCCGAGCTGCGGGCCCGCACCGGCGGCACCTTCCGGGTCGCCCCGAGCGGTCCGGTGCACGGCGTGCGCGCGTTGAAGGGTCGTTCCCTCGCCAATCCGGGCCTGGCCCGGCCCGAGGGCGTCGCCCCGCGCCTGACCCTGCTGCACCTGCCCGGGATCGCCGCCCACACCCGGCTGGTGGCCGGCCGCTGGCCGGCGGGCGGGGCGCCCGGCGCACCCGTCCCGGTCGCCCTGTCCCGCCAGGCCTCCGAAACCCTCAACGCCCCCCTGGGCACGGTGCTGGAGTCCGTGGCCGACCTCGGCGTGAGCGACCGGGCCGAGGTCGTCGGGCTCTACGACGCCGACCCCGACGACGTCTACTGGACCGATCTCCCCTGTCTGACCAGGGCCTGTGAGAACGTGACGGTGCCGCCGGAACCGAAGATCTTCTGGGAGACCGCCGCCGTCGTCGGGGCGGACTCCATCGACCGGCTGGCGCCCTGGGGCCGCGGCGCCGACTTCTTCTGGCGGCTCCCGGTGGACACCTCGGTCCTGCGCGCCGACCGGATGCCCGCGGTCGAACGGGAGGTCGCCGCGTTCGTCGCCGGCCCCACCGCCTCCGAGCTGGCCCTCGCCGTCAAGCGGCCGGACCTGCGCATCACCTCCCGCCTGCCCGGGCTGTTCGACCGGGCGGAGGCCCGGCAGCAGGCGGCCGCGCCCCTCGCCGCCATCGGTCCGGCCGGCGTCGCCGGGGTGGCCGCCGTGGTGTTCTGCCTGGCCGCCGCGCTCGGCGGCGACCGGCGCGAGGCCGAGCTGCGGCTGCTGCTCGCGCGCGGCGGTTCGCGCCGCTCCCTCGTGCTCCGGCTGCTCGGGGAGGGCGCCGTCACCGTGCTGCCCGCCTCCGCGCTCGCCTGCTGGCTGGCCCTCGTCCTGCTGCCGGCCCCGCGGGCTTCGGCCTCGCTGGTCGCCGCCTCGGCCGTCGCGCTCCTGGCCCTCCTGGCCTTTCCCGTACGGGCCTTCGTACTGCTCTCCGCTCCGCGCGGGCGGAGCCCCCGGCGGCGGCTCGTCGCCGAGCTCCTCGTCGTGGCCACCACCGGCGCCGCCGTGTTCGAGGTGCGCCGGCGCGGGGTCGCCCCGGCCGGGGCCGGGCTGGACCCGCTGCTGGTCGCGGCGCCGCTGCTGCTGGCGCTGACCGGCGGGTTGCTCCTGGCCCGCCTCCAGCCCGTCCTCGTGGGGGCGCTGGCCCGGGCCGCGGCCCGGCGGCCCGGCGTGGTCGGCTTCCTCGGGCTGGCCCGCGCGGCGCGGGGCACCGGGGGCCGCGCGCGGCCGTCGGTACTGCCGCTGGTGGCGCTGCTGCTGGCCGTGACCACCGCCGGGTTCGGGGTCACCGTGCTGGGCTCGGTGGACTCCTCCCGGCTGGAGTCGGCCCGGCAGACCGTCGGCGGGGACGGCCGGATCGTCGCGCGGGAGGGCGATCCGCTGCCGCCGGAGCTGGTCCGGGCCGCCGCCGCGCTGCCCGGAGTGCGTACCTCCGTTCCCGTGTGGACGAGTGACGACGCGTTCCTGTTCGGCACCGCCCAGGGGTCCCCCCACGTCACGGTGGTCGTCGCCGATCCGGTGGCGTACGCCGAACTGGCCCGGACGGCCGGGCGCGGCGGCTTCGATCCGGCCGTCCTCGCGGCGGGCGGGCCCGGCTCCCCCCTGCCGGCGCTGTTCAGCAGCGACCTCGGCGGCCCCGGGGGCGCGGGACGGGAGCCGCTGCGGCTGAGGATCGGCGGTGACGAACTCCGGGTCAGGGTCGCCGCCGTGGTGGACGGCACGCCCGCGCTGGACGCCTCCGCGACGGCCACGATCGTGCTGCCGGCCGGGCCGGCCGCCGCGGCCGTACCCGGCTCCGCACGGCCCAACCGGTGGTTCGCGACCGGCCTCACCGACGGGGCCCGCCTCACGGAGCTGGTCACCACCACCGCACCGGGGGCGACGCAGGAGCAGTACCGCACGGCCACGAGCTCCGGCCTCGTGGCCGAGCTGGCCGCGGACCCGCTCCAGCGGTCGGCCGGGCGGCTGTTCCGGGCCTCGCTGGCGGGCGCGGCGGGCTTCGCCCTGCTGGCGGTCCTGCTGACCCTGGTCCGGGCCGCGCCCGAACGGGCCGCGCTGCTGGCCCGGTTGCGCACCATGGGGCTGCGGCCCCGGCAGGCAGTGGCGCTGATCCTGGCCGAGGCCCTGCCGCAGGCACTGGTCGCCGCGTTCGGCGGTGCGCTGGTCGCACTGGCGGCGGTGGCCCTGCTCGGGCCGGCCGTGGACCTGTCCACGCTCGTCGGTTCGCCGGTGCCGACCGGACTTCGGGCGGACGTCTGGCCCGTGCTGTCCCAGTCACTGGCCTTGGCGGGCCTGGTGTCGGCGGTCGTCCTGGCCGAGGCAGCGATATCCGGCAGGCGACAGATCACCACCGAGTTGAGAGCGGGAGACCAGCGATGAGCAGCGAGGCGCCGACCTACCAGGAGCTGCGGCAGCAGGCGCTGGCCGCCGCCGCACCCCGCGGACACGCCGCCGGGACCGCGATCGTCTGCGACCGCCTGGTCCGCATCTTCACCAAGGCCGGGGTGGAGGTCCAGGCCCTCCAGGGGCTCGAACTTAACGTCGCACAAGGTGAGTTGATGGCACTGGTCGGCGCTTCCGGCAGCGGCAAGTCCACCCTGCTGAACATCCTCGCCGGGCTGGACGTCCCGACCGCGGGAACCGCCACCGTCGGTGGCTACGACCTGCTGGAGATGTCCGCCCGGGACCGGCTGCGCTACCGCCGCGAGGCCGTGGGCTTCGTCTGGCAGCAGACGGCGCGCAACCTGCTCCCCTTCCTGACCGCCGCGCAGAACATCGCCCTCCCCATGCAGCTGCGGGGCGGCCGGCGCGGTGCGGCCCGGCGCCACGCGGCCCGTACCGCCGAGCTCCTCGAGGCCCTCGACATCGCCGACCTCGCCGACCGCCGCCCCGCCGCGCTCTCCGGCGGCCAGCAGCAGCGGGTGGCGATCGCCGTGGCCATGGCCAACGATCCCGCCGTCCTCCTCGCCGACGAGCCCACCGGGGAGCTCGACTCCGAGACCGGAGCGGCGGTCTTCGAGGCCCTGAGGACCGTGAACCGCGAACTCGGCGCGACCGTGGTCATCGTCACCCACGACCCCCTCGTGGCCGGCGAGGTCCGGCGTACGGTCGCCATGCGCGACGGCCGCACCAGCACCGAGGTGCTCCGCCGCACCGTCACCGACGAGCACGGCGACGAGTCCGTGAGCGAACGCGAGTACGTCATGCTCGACCGCAGCGGCCGCGTCCAGCTCCCCCACAAGTTCCTGGAAGCCCTCGGCATGGAGCACCGCGTCGCGGTCGACCTCGCCGCCGACCACATCGAACTCCGCCCGGACAGCCACGGCGCCACCGGTGGCCCGGGCGGCTCCGGCGCCTGAACCGCGCGCCGCCGGACGGGCCCGCAGCAGTGTTCGCCCGGCTCCGCCCCGAGTGATTCCGTCACTTACCCGGCCCGGGGGTCGTTAGGGCCTGGGGGTTGGCTCGGGGGCGAAGGGATGACGGAATGCGGCAGTTTCCTCTGGAGATGCACCACGTGGCACCCGGTCGGGTGGTCGAGTGGCGGTTGCGGTCCACGGCGGCGGAGGCCGACGGCCAGGGCGACGGGGCGGGCAGGAGGGCGTCCTTCAACCAGGACAAGCACTTCACCGTCGCCGAGGAGAGCCGGGCCGCCGACGACCCCGTCGCCTCGTGGCTCGCGGTCACCTTCGAGGTGTCCGGCGCCCTGAACGAGCCGGCCCTGGCCCGCGCGCTGCTCTGCTTCGTCCAGCGCCACGAGGTGCTGCGGTGCGCGTTCCGGCGGCTGGCCGGGGAGCTCGCCTGCGAGCCCTTCGCGCCGGAGGAGCTCGCCCTCGACCCCGAGCACGTGGGGACGTTCGACACCTCCGAACGGCTGCGCGGCTTCCTCGTCGAGCGGTTCACCCGGAGCATCGACACCCTGTCGTGGCCGCTGTTCGTCATGGGCGCGGTGCTCCGCGACGACTCCGCCACGGTCTACCTCGCGTTCGACCACATCGTGTGCGACGGCATGTCGATGCCGGTGGTCGTCCAGGAGGTGATGACGGCGTACGAAGCCCTGTGCCGCGGCGAGGAGATCGCGCCGGAGCCCGCGCCGAGCTACCTGGACTTCGCGGAGGAACAGCGCCGCCGCTACCTGTCCATCGACGTCCGTGACGAACGCCTGGACTACTGGAAGTCCTTCATGGGTCCCGAGGAGGAGTTCTTCCCGCGCTTCCCCCTCGACCTCGGCGTGGAGCCGGGACGGATGTACCCGATCGTCAACGAGGCGTCCCTGCTGCTGGACCCGGGTGAGGCGGAGGTCTTCGAGAAGACCTGCCTGGCGGTCGGCGGCAAGCCGTTCATGGGGGTGCTGGCCTCGGTCGCGGTGTGTCTGCGCGAGGCGGGCGGGCCCGGGGTCTACCGGGGCCTGATGCCGGTCAGCGAGCGCGGCCGCGACACGTGGGCGGACTCGGTCGGGTGGTTCGTGAACACCATGCCGATCGAGTTCGACGCCTCGCCGGGCCGGGACTTCGGCCAGGTGATGGCGGGGGTCCGGGCCGGGTTCGGCGAGATGATCGCCCACATCGACGTGCCGTTCGTCCGGGCGTGGGAGCTGCTGGCGCCGGAGGAGTTCGCGGCCCGGTCCTGGCCGTACCCGGTGAACTTCTTCTCGTACATCGACATGCGCAAGTGCCGGGGCGCCGAGCGGCACGACGAGTGGCGGCCCGCCACCCACGTGTGGTCGGCGCGCGCCAACGGGGCGTGCTCCTGGTTCCAGCGGGACGCGGAGGGGCTGCACATGAACTCCCTCTACGTGGACACCGCGGCGGCCCGGCGCACCATGGGCGACTTCCAGGAGGCGCTGCGCCTGACGGTCCAGGAGGTCACGCGTTCCGGCGGCTTCGGCCGGCCCATCGCCCTGACCGCGCCGCGGCGTCCGGCGCGGACGCCGCTCGACGTGGCCGCGTTCGCCCGCCGCGCCTGAGCCGGGGCCGCCGGCCGCGGACCGTCAGGCCGCGTGCGACCCCGTACACGGGCCCGTGAGGGGTCGCCCCCGGCTCGTTCAGAGGCGGGCGGCGCGGTGGAGGAGCAGGGCGCGCTCCTGCGCGTTGTGCGTGAGCCCGGCGGCGCGCTCGAACTCCGCGCGGGCCTCCGCCGGGCGGCCGAGCCGCTCCAGCAGGTCGCCCCGTACGCTCGGCAGCAGGTGGTAGGCGCGCAGGGCGGGTTCCGCCGCCAGGGCGTCGACCAACGGCAGCGCCTCCTCGGGGCCCCGGGCCATCGAGACGGCGACGGCCCGGTTGAGCTCCACCACCGGCGAGGGGACGAGCAGGACGAGCCGCCCGTACAGGGTGGCGATCGCCGTCCAGTCGGTGTCCTCGTAGCGGACGGCCGCCGCGTGGCAGCCGGCGATGGCGGCCTGGACGGAGTACGGGCCGGTTCCCGCGTGCCGCATCGCCGCGACGCCCCGGTGGATGAGCAGCCGGTTCCACTTGGACCGGTTCTGGTCGGCGAGCAGCACCGGCTCGCCGCGGGGGCCGGTGCGGGCGGCGATGCGGGAGGCCTGGAACTCCAGCAGCGCCGCGAGCCCGTGCACCTCGGGTTCGGCGGGCATCAGGGCGGCCAGCACGCGGGCGAGGCGCAGGGCGTCCTCGCACAGGGCCGGCCGGACGAGGTCGTCGCCCGCGGTAGCCGAGTACCCCTCGTTGAAGACGAGGTAGATGACCTCCAGCACCGAGGCGAGCCGCTCGTCGCGGTCGGCCCCGTACGGAACCTCGAAGGGCACGCCCGCCTTGGCCAGCGTCCGCTTCGCCCGGACGATGCGCTGGGCGACGGTGGCCTCGGAGGTCAGGAAGGCCCGGGCGATCTCCTGGGTGGTGAGTCCGCCCATCAGGCGCAGGGTGAGGGCGATCCGGGCCTCGGTCGCCAGGACCGGGTGGCAGGAGGTGAAGACCAGCCGCAGCAGGTCGTCGTCGATGTCGTCCGGGTCGGCCGGCTCGGCGGGCGGCGGTACGTCCTCCAGGGTCCGGCCGACCTCCGCGAGCTTGCGCGCGTACGTCTCCTTGCGGCGGACGAGGTCGATCGCGCGGTGCTTGGCGGTGGCCGTGAGCCAGGCGCCCGGCCGGTCGGGGACGCCGGTGGCGGGCCACTGCTCCAGGGCGGCGACGACGGCGTCCTGGGCGAGCTCCTCGGCGATGCCGACGTCCCGCACGATCCGGGCGACGGCCGCGATGATCCGCGCGGATTCGATCCTGAACACCGTTTCGACCGCCTGGGCCGTACTCACTGCCGTCACGGCCACCCATCAGAGCAGCCGTGACGCGGCAGGGCAAACGCGGCGCGGGGGCGCCGCCGGATCACATCTCCTGGATCTCGCGCACCTCGGCGCTGAGGTTCCAGTGGGCCGGGTGGATCTCCAGGAACCGCTTGGTCCACTCGACGGCCTCGGCCTTGTCCTTGCACTGGCTCAGGGAGTAGCCGCCGACGACCTCCTTGGTCTCGGTGAAGGGGCCGTCGGTGTAGCTGATCTTCCCGCCGGACCAGCTGACCCGGGTGGCCTCGGAGGTGGGGAGCAGCCCGGCGGTGTCGAGCATGACCCCGGCCTTGGTGATCTCTTCCAGGAGGGCGCCCATGCGCTGCTCGAAGTCGGCGGGGAAGCCCTCGGTGGGCACGTTCTGCTCGTCGATGCGGATCATCGTCAGGAAGCGCGGCATGGTGACTCCTCGGTCGGGAGGGCGGGGGCGTTCCCTGCCTCTCACCTCTGCGTCGAACGGGAGGCGCCCGGATCGACAGCTCCCGGGAAATTCTTCGAAGAATCTTCGGCGACGGCCACCGGACCGTCCGCACGGCCCCTCCCCGGCGGGAGCTACCCGCGAGTAGGATCGGCGGGCCCAGGCCGTTCGCGAGAGGAAACCCGATGCCGCGCACCCCCTCCTCCCCCCTGCTCCTCGCCGGACTGCTGGCCGGGTCCGCGCTCGCCCACGCGGCCCTGCCCGGGCCGTTCGACGCGATGGTCCCGCGCTCGCTGCCGGGCCGCCCGCGGCAGTGGACGTACGCGAGCGGGGTTGCCGAGCTCGCGCTCGCCGCCGGTGTCGCCCACCCGCGGACCCGGCGCACGGCGGCGCTGGCCGCGGCGGTGTTCTTCGTCGGGGTGCTCCCGGCGAACGTGAAGATGGCGGCCGACGCACGCCGGGGCTCGCCCGCCGTCCGGGCCGCGACGATCGCCCGGCTGCCGCTCCAGGTGCCGCTGGTGCTGTGGGCGCGCAGCGTGAGCCGCAACGCGGCGGCCCGCTGAGGCATCCGGTCGACCGCTGACGCATCCGGGCGCCCACTGAGGCATCCCGTCGCCCGCCGCCGCATCCGGGCGCGGGTGCGCGCCGGAAGAGCACCACGAGCCCCCGGTCGCACGTCGGCGGACCGGGGGCTCACCCGTGCCGCGACCCCGGCCGGCTCCGGGGGTCACCCGTCCCGTCGTCGGGCGCCCGCCACGACCGCCGGGCGGGCCGCCGGTCAGCGGCTGTCGCCCGTCCAGTCCCAGTGCCCCGGGTCGGCGGGGCGGCGCCGGTAGTGGGCACGGCCGCCGGCGCCGTAGCGCCCTATCTCCGTGGGGAGGCGGGCCTCCTCGGCGAGCTGAGGGGCGCTCCAGCCGGTGACGTCGAGCAGGAGCCCGTCGAGGGGTCCGCCCACGAGTTCGCCGTAGACGTGGCCGGGGCGGGGGCCGGGGTCGGGGTCGTCGTGGTCGGCGCCGTAGACCCGGCGCCGGAGCATCCTGTCGTCCATGGGTCCAGCTTCACAGCCACCACTGACAACGGGGGCCGCCGTGGACCTCCGCACCGAACGGCGATGATGGGGGCGCCCCGCCGACGGCCGGCGGGCGCACGAGCGAGGAGCGCCGCGCATGGCACGTCGGGTACACCAGCCCCTGGAGGACCAGGAGTTCGACTTCATCCTCTCGATGACGCCGGGGCCGGTCCTCGCCTACTTCTGCGGGACCTGGCCCAAGGCCGTCGAGGCCTGCCGGGCGATGGACGCGCTCGTGGCCGAACTGTCGCAGGAACAGGAGTACGGGACCCGGTTCACGGCCGTCCGCACCGACATCACCCGCTGCCCCGGCCCGACCAGGCGCTACGGGGTGACCGGCGCCCCCACCGCCGTGCTCCTCAACGACGGCGAGGCGGTCGCGAGCCAGGCCGGGCCGATGACGCGCGAGGAGTTCCGGGCGTTCCTGGACGCGCACCTCTGAGGGGCCGGTCCGCCCGGGCAGGTCCACGTCCGCCGACTGGTCCCTGTGGGCGAACTTGGGTGATCTGGCCGAAAGTGGCATAGGTGGGATAGGTGCCTCAGGCATGTAATGGAGTCCGGCAAGACGGAACCATCGCATGCGAGGTGCTTCATGTCAGAGACCGTCGCGTTCCCCCAGGACCGAACCTGCCCCTACCACCCGCCGGCCGCGTACGAGCCGCTGCGCACGGGCCGCCCGCTCTCCCGGGTCACCCTCTTCGACGGACGCTCCGTATGGGTCGTCACCGGGCACGCCGAGGCGCGCGCCCTGCTCTCCGACGGGCGGCTGTCCACCGACCGCGAGAACGCCGCCTTCCCCACCCCCTCCAAGCGGTTCAAGGGCCTGAAGGTCCGCCGTGCCGCCCTGCTCGGGGTCGACGACCCCGAGCACAACACCCAGCGCCGGATGCTGATCCCCAGCTTCACGCTGAAGCGGACCGCGGCCCTTCGCCCGCGCATCCGCGCGACCGTGGACCGGCTGATCGACGAGATGGTCGCCGCGGGTCCGACCGCGGAACTCGTGAGCGCCTTCGCCCTGCCGGTGCCCTCGATGGTGATCTGCGCCCTGCTCGGGGTCCCGTACGCGGACCACGAGTTCTTCGAGGGGCAGTCGCGCCGGCTGCTGCGCGGCCCGGAGGCCGCCGACGTGGAGGACGCCCGGCGGCAGCTCGACGCGTACCTCGTCGACCTCGTGGAGCGCAAGCGCCGGGAGCCGGGCGACGGACTGCTCGACGAACTGATCGCGCGGCGCCTGGAAACCGGTGAGGTCGACGTCGAGGAGCTGGTCTCGCTCGCCGTCATCCTGCTGGTCGCCGGGCACGAGACCACCGCCAACATGATCTCCCTCGGCACGTTCACCCTGCTGCGGCACCCCGAGCAGCTGGCCGAGCTGCGCGCCGAACCGGAGCTGATGCCGGCGGCCGTCGAGGAGCTGATGCGGTTCCTGTCGATCGCGGACGGGATGCTGCGGGTGGCCACCGAGGACATCGAGATCGGCGGGGTGACGGTCCGCGCCGACGACGGGGTCGTCTTCTCCACCTCCGTCATCAACCGCGACGGGGAGGTCTTCGAGGAACCCGACCACCTGGACTGGCACCGGCCCAACGGGCACCACGTGGCCTTCGGCTTCGGGATCCACCAGTGCCTGGGCCAGAACCTGGCGCGCGCGGAGATGGAGATCGCACTGGCCGCGCTCTTCGAACGGCTCCCCGGCCTGCGCCTCGCGGCCGAACCGGACCGCATCCCGTTCAAGCCCGGCGACACGATCCAGGGCATGGTCGAACTCCCGGTGGCGTGGTGAGGGGCGCGCCGGGCGGCCGCGTGGCGATCGCCATCGACACCGGCGCCTGCATCGGAGCGGGCCAGTGCGCGCTGACCGCGCCCGGGGTGTTCACCCAGGACGACGACGGGATCAGCGAGCTCCTCCCGGGCCGCGAGGACGGCGCGGGGAGCGCGCTGGTGCGCGAGGCCGCCCGGGCCTGCCCCGTCTCGGCCATTTCGATTCGGGAGGCCTGAGGGCCGGGGCGGGGGCGGGAGGCCGGGCCCGGACGTCGGGGCCCGGCCCCGGCCACCACCGGAAGGACTTCCTGTACAGTTGTCCAGGAACTGGGGGCCCGCGCCCGCCACCCCTGCCCGAACCTTCCGAGAAGTGGAGGCGGCCATGCACACGGTCGCTCAGATCCTCATCGCCCTCGTGGCCGCGCTGCACGCGTACTTCCTGGTACTGGAGATGTTCCTGTGGCAGCGACCCCCGGGGCGCGCCCTGTCCGGCTTCGACGCGGAGACCGCCCGCCTCACCGCGCCCCTCGCGGCCAATCAGGGGCTGTACAACGGGTTCCTGGCCGCGGGCCTGGTCTGGGCACTCGTCATCGACTCGCTCGCCACCCAGATCTTCTTCCTCACCTGCGTGATCGTCGCCGGCATCTTCGGGGCGGCCACCGCCAACAAGCGCATCCTGTTCGCCCAGGCCCTGCCCGGCGCACTCGCCCTCGGCGCCGCGCTGCTCGCCGCGTGACCCCGCAGGACCCGCGCCCCGGCGCGCGTCCCGACGCCCGCGCCGAGGATCCCCGTACGGCCCGTACGAAGGCCAGGCTGCGCGAGGCCCTGCTCGCCGAGTGCGCGGCCCGGCCGCTCGCCGAGGTCAGCGTCTCGGCGGTGGTCCGCCGGGCGGGCGTCGGCCGTGCCACGTTCTACCTGCACTACGAGGACCTCACCGCGCTCGCCGTGGACGCGTGCGCCGACGTGGTGCACGCCGGCGTCGACGCCCTCCACGCCTGGCAGACCGGCCCCGCCGCGCGGCCCCCGGTCCGGCCGCCGGCCGCGCTGGCCGCCTTCCTCGCCGGCGCGGCCGGGCGGGCGGCGCTGTACCGCACCCTGCTGCTGCCGGGCGGCGGCGGCCCCCTCGGCGACCGGCTCCACCGGGAGCTGCGCGAGCGCGCCCGCGCCGAGCGCGCGGCCGCCGGCGCCCCCGACGCGGAACTCGTCGCCTCGGCGGTGGCCGCCACCTTCACCGGGGTCCTCGCCGACTGGCTCCACGACGGCATCCCGGCGGATCCGGCCGGCCTGGCGGACCGCCTGTGGACCCTGCTGCTGGCGTTGCACCGCGCCTGAAACGCGGACGAGCCCCACCGGACGGACCGGCGGGGCTCGTCCTTCACGGGCGGGCCCGTGAAGCGGTACTACGAGAGGGGAACCACCCGCTCGGCCTGGGGACCCTTGGGGCCCTGGGTGACGTCGTACTCGACCTTCGCGTTCTCCTCCAGCGACTTGAAGCCGGTGGACTCGATGGCGGAGAAGTGCACGAACACGTCCGGGCCGCCGTCGTCCTGCTGGATGAAGCCGAACCCCTTCTCGGAGTTGAACCACTTCACGATGCCTGTTGCCATCTTGCTGATCCTTCACGACGTTCCACTGCGGGCCGCACACGCGGCCGTCTTCGATCCTGCCTGAGGGCCCCGCGCCCCACACGTCCAACGCGGCCAACCGTGGCGCGGCGCGGATCCGGCCGCTCAGGCCGACACGGACGGGGCGGGCACGGACCCGGAGGACACGGTCGCGCGGGGCCCGGCGTCCACCACCGGCGAGCCGGTCCCGGCCCCGGCCGCGGAGGCGTCCGCGCGGACGCGGCGCGGTCGGCCGATGCGGCAGCCCAGGCAGTCGGCGTGCCCCGCGTGTGCCCCGGAGTCCCTGACCCGCCAGTCACGGCGGGCCGCGGGACGGGGTCCGCTCGGCTTGCCCCATCCGGCGAGGTGCAGCAGCCAGGTGACGGCGCCCGCCGCGGCCACGACCGCGAGGCCGGCCCAGATGCCGGGAACCCAGGCGGCGCAGACCGCGGCGCCCGATCCGGTGAAGCCCAGCAGGGCCAGCGTGGTGCCGGCCCATCCGGCCACGGTGTGGCCCAGGTCGACGTCTCCGTGCGCGCTCATGATTCTCCCTGGTCGTACGGGCGGCACTAGGCTCGGAGCAGGACGCTTACTTCACGAAATAAGCATCTTACGAGCTAAGTAACTTAGACACTAAGGAGTATCTGCGTGCAGGGCAAGTCCCGCCCTCCGGCCACCGCCGGGGAAGCGCTTTCGCGCATGGACCACTACGTCGCCCTGGGCATCGTCGGCCAGCAGGAGATGGCGCAGCTCCTCGGGCTGAACGTCACGGACCTGACCTGCCTGGGCCACATCCTGGGCGCCGGAGAGGCGCCCCTCGCCGCGGGCGACCTCGCCGAGCTGGTGAACCTCACCACGGGAGCCGTGACGGGGGTGCTCAACCGCCTGGAGCGGGCCGGATACGCGCACCGCCGGCCCGATCCGGCCGACCGGCGCCGGGTCCGCGTGGTGGCCGACCCGCAGGCCGCGGTCCGGGTCTTCGCGGTGTACCAGCCCTTCTACGACCGGCTCGGCGCCCTGTTCGCCGACTACACGCCGGACGAGGTCGCGGTGATCGCCGACTGGTTCGGGAGGGCCGCCGGCGAGGCCCGCGCCCACCTGGCCCAGGTACGGGCCGGAGAGCTGTCCGCCACCCCGCCGGAGAGCCGGTGAACGGGCCGGCCCCCCGGCGGCCGGGAAATCGGCCGCCGGGGAGGTCCAGGCCCCGCTGGTACCATGGGCGGTTGACCATCTTTTGTTCTCGCTGTGCTTCTTCGAAAGGTTCTGCATGAAGAACCCGTCAGTTCATGGGCGCTTCGGTGTGAAGGCGGGTGCGAAGGGCGGTGGCAAGTCCGCCGCCAAGCCCACGCGCACCCTCGGACCGCAGGGCGAGTTCTCGATGCCCCGGTCGACGACGCCGGCGCTCCCGCCGGTGGCGTCGTTCTCCGAGCTCGACCTGCCCCTTGAGCTGGTGAAGAAGCTGGCCGACCTGGCGGTGAAGGACCCCTTCCCCATCCAGGCCGCCACCCTGCCGAACGCCCTGGCCGGCCGCGACGTCCTGGGCCGCGCCCAGACCGGCTCCGGCAAGACGCTGGCCTTCGGCCTGGCCCTGCTGGCCCGTACCGCGGGCCGGCAGGCGGACCCCAAGCGCCCCCTCGCCCTGGTCCTCGTACCGACGCGCGAGCTGGCGCAGCAGGTCACCGAGGCGCTGACCCCGTACGCCGACGCCCTGAAGCTGCGGATGGTCACCGTCGTCGGCGGCCTGTCCATCGGCCGGCAGGTCAGTGCGCTGCGCACCGGCGCGGAGGTCGTGGTGGCCACGCCCGGACGCCTCAGCGACCTGGTGGGCCGGCGCGACGTGCACCTGGAGCGCGTGAAGATCGCCGTGCTCGACGAGGCCGACCAGATGTGCGACATGGGCTTCATGCCGCAGGTCACGGAGATCCTGGACCAGGTGCACCACGCGGGGCAGCGGATGCTGTTCTCCGCGACCCTGGACCGCAACGTGGACCAGCTGGTCAGGACGTACCTGAAGGACCCCGTCGCCCACTCCGTGGACCCGCAGGCGGGCGCGGTGACCACGATGGACCACCACGTGCTGCACATCCACGCGGCCGACAAGATCGCGGCGGCGACCGAGATCGCGGCGCGCGAGGGCCGGGTGCTGATGTTCCTCGACACCAAGCACGGGGTCGACCAGTTCGTGAAGCACCTGCGCGCCATGGGCGTACGGGCCGAGGGCCTGCACAGCGGGAAGTCGCAGCCGCAGCGCACGCGGACGCTGGCGCAGTTCAAGACCGGCGCCGTCAACGTCCTGGTCGCCACCAACGTGGCCGCGCGCGGCATCCACATCGACGACCTCGACCTCGTGGTCAACGTCGACCCGCCCGCCGACCACAAGGACTACCTGCACCGGGGCGGCCGTACCGCGCGGGCCGGCGAGTCCGGCCGGGTCGTCACGCTCGTCACGCCGAACCAGCGCCGGGACATGGTCCGGCTGATGGCCGACGCCCGCATCCGGCCGGAGATCACCCAGGTGCGCTCCGGCGAGGCGGCGCTCAGCCGGATCACCGGGGCCAAGGCGCCCTCCGGGGTCCCGCTCGCCGGCGCCGCGCCCACCGATGCCAAGGGCAAGCCCTCGGGTTCCGAGCTGGGCTTCCGCGGCATGGGCCAGCGCCCGGGGCGGCCGGGCCGGGGCAAGGAGTCGCGCAAGACGGCGGAGGCCCGCCTGACGGCGGAGGCGCGCGCCGCGGCCCGCGTCCGCAAGGCCAACTGACGCCTCTGCGCCGGGCCACGGCCCCCACCCGCGGGACCACGGTCCTCAGCTGCGGGCCCCCTCCCCGGAGGGGGCCCGTCGCGTTTCCCGGGGACCGCGGTCCCGTCCCCCGGCGCCCGGTGGTCCCGGCGCCCCGGGATGACCAGGCCCGACGCGTAGGCCTCGATGACGAAGTGTGCGCAGCCGCGGGCGACGAGGCCGAGCGCCTCCCGGGCCCGGCACGCCGGCCCGCGTCAGGCCGAGGTGTGTTTGCGCAGGCGTTCGGCGGCGGCGTTGCGGACGCGGCGGGTGCGGGCGTCCGCGGCGAGCAGCGTGAGCGCCTCGACCGAGGCCACCGACCGGACGGCGGTGCGCTGGCACCAGTCGGAGGCCGCGGTGAGTTCCGCCGCCGACCAGGGCCCGTCCCCGTCGACGGCCCGCAACAGGGTCCACTCGCGCAGCCGCCGCTCGGCGAACGCGCGGCCCGCGAGCGCGGTGCCCAGGGCCCGTGCCCAGGCGGGGAACGCCGCGTCGGCCAGCAGCCGTTCCGCCCGGCGGTCGAGGTGGGTGACCACGGCGCTCTCGGCCATCACCGGGTCCGGGTCGCGGAGTACGGCGGACACCACCTCGACTTCGGCGGCCGTGTCCGGCGCCGCGGCCAGGGCCTCCAAGTGCCGGGCGTAGCGCCAGTGTTCGGCCGGGGCGTCGTCGTCCGGGCCGGTCATCGTGCGGCGCCTTCCCCGACGCGCCCCGTCCACGAGCCGTCCGCGCCGGGCTGCCAGTCGATGCGGACGCTGCGGCCGTGGAGTGCGGCGGCCCGGTGGACCGTCCCGGCCGCACGGTCCTTGGCCTGTTCGGCGTCCAGGACGTCCGGCTCGGGCCGCCCGCACCCCACCCCGGCGACGGACTGCGCCCAGCCGTCCCGCGTGGGCAGGACCAGCACCGACGTCGGCATGCCGGTGGCCGGTGGCCGCTGTTTCTTCCCTCTCGCCATGCCTCCATTCCACACGACGGCCGTGAACGGCCGGTGGCCAGGGTGCCGTCGGGGCCCGGCCGGAAGGCCGGCCCGGTGCGCCGGCGGCCTCAGCCCGCGCGGGGCAGCATCAGTGATTCCGCGCCGACCGGGCGGAACCCGGCCGCCTGGAAGGCGCGGATGCTGCGCGCGTTGCCCGCGGCCTGCTGGGACCAGACCGGTTCTCCGTCCGGCACCAAGTGGCGTGCGGCGCGGGCCAGTTCGCGGCCCAGGCCTCGGTGGCGAACGCCCTCGTCCACCTCGATCGCCGTCTCCCAGCGGCCCGCGACGCCGCGGCCCAGGACGATCACGCCTCCGTCCGCGGCCCAGACCCGTACCCCGTCGCGGCGGCGCAGAGCCCGCCGGACGCGGGGGTGGTCCGGGTCGGCGAGCTCCCGGAGTGCCGGCGAGGGGGCGCCGGGGAGCGGATCGGCCACGGTGAGCAGGTCGATCGTGTCGGTGCCGCGGCCGGTGCGCTCCAGCAGCGCGGCCAGGAACCGCGGGTTCATGGCGGCGGCCAACGCGTCGCAGTCCAGGGAGGCGAGGGTGGCGCGCACCCACTCCGGGTCCTCGTCGGTGAACACCACCGCATGCGCGGTGAAGGCGATGACTCCCGCGTCGCGCCGGTTCGGCTGCGGCACCACCGTGGTGCCGCCGTCGGGAGGCGGGAAACGCCCCGCGGCCGCCGCGTCGAGGATCTCCGCCAGTGCCGTGTCCCTCGTGTCCGCCTCCGTCACGACCCCGTGCCCGTTCCCGTCACACCTGTTCGAAGGTGAAGGACTTGATGAAGCAGTCGCGGGGCTGGCCGATGGCGAAGAAGATGCAGTCCACCAGGGACTGGGCGGTGAGCTGGTCCTTCGAGGTGCGCGGGGCGTTCTCCCAGGCGTCCGACAGCGGGTCGTGGTTGTCGAAGTCCGGCGGGTAGAGGGAGATCACCCGGACACCCCGGTCGCGGAGCCTGTGGGAGAGGATCTCGGTGAAGCCGGCCTGGGCGCTCTTGGCCGCGTAGAACGCGTCGTGCGCGTCGGACCGGTGATGGCCGGTCTCGCCGCAGCCCGAGACCATGGTCACGATGTCCGGCTTCGACGACTCCAGGAGGAGCGGGAGGAAGGCCTTCGTGGCCAGGACGGTGCCGGTGGCCCCGGAGGCCAGGGTGTCGACGACCTCCTCGTCCGAGGCGGACAGCAGGTCGGTGCCGTGCTGGTAGCGCGAGCCGTTGTTGACGAGCACGTCGACGTGGCCGGTACGGGCGGCCACCGCGGCGGCGAACTCCCTCACCGAGGCGGGGTCGGTCAGCTCACAGGCATAGGCGTGGACCCGGCCGGCTTCGTGGCCCTGGGCCAGGATCTCCGCGCGGACGGTCTCGGCGGCGTCGAGCGTACGGGCGGACAGGTGGACCTCGGCGCCTCGGGCGGCGAACCGGAGGGCCAAGGTCCGCCCGAAGTCGCGTCCGGCGGCGGTGATGACGACGCGGTGGTGATCGAGTGCCATGCCTGCGCTCCTGGTTCGTGGTCGCTCTCCATGATCTCAGTCGCGGGGCAAGGCCGTTCGGGCGGGTCGGGGACGGGGGCGGTCAGGGACGGGGCCGGTCAGGGACGGAGGCGGGCGGGTACGGAGGCGGGCGCGCCCGACCCCGTCGGCCACGGCCGTCTGCCCCTGACACGTCCCTCTCGGATCGTGGCAGCCGGGTCCGCGGTGGCGGGCAGCGCCGCCCGGCCCGTACCCGAAAGAGACGGCCCGGTGCGCTACGGCGCTACGGCGCTACGGCGCTACGGCTCAGTTGCCGGGGTCCGAGCCGGGACGGCGGGGCTCGTGCGCCTCGTGCCCGCCGGCGCCCTGGTCGGCGTCGTGTCCCGGCTCGGGCAGCGGAGCCCCGGTCTCCAGCAGGGTCTTGAGGCTGGACGCGAGCAGCGGCCAGGCCCGCCCGCACATGCCGATCAGGGTGCCGCCCGGTTGGAAGCCCTCGTGGAGGACGGTCAGCCGGGCGAGGGTGTCGCCGACGGGCTCGATCTCGTACGTCACCTTCGTACGGCGCTCCCGCGCCAGCTCGGCCCGCAGCTCCTCGCCGATGCCGACGGCGGCCGCCCACTGGGGGGTGAAGGAGTGCCAGGTGTAGGAGAGCCGCCGGTCGGGGACGCAGTCCAGGACCACCTGGGCGGGGTCGCTGGTGCGGGCCCCGCGTTCGATCCAGTCCATCGTCGACCCCACGGCCCAGTCGGTCTCGAAGCTCGTGCCCCAGTACCGGCGGGTGAGGGCGGGTTCGGTGAGGGCCTGCCAGACCCGGGCGGGATCGGCCTGGATGTACAGGGTGTAGGTGATCGCGCTGTCGCTCATGGCCCCATGCTGCGGGACCGCGGGCCGCGGTGGCCGGATTTCCCGGTCATGGCGGGCGGCAGGGCCCGCGGCTCCCAGCCCGCGCCGTCACCAGCGGACGGCCTCCGCGGGGAGTTCGCCGGGCGGGATGCGGGCGGGAACGGGCAGCGACAGCCGGGTGCGCGCCGCATGGACCGACGCGAGTTCGCGTTCCCCGGCCGGGCCCCAGTCGCTCAGCTCCCGGACCTGTTCGGGGGTGGCCAGCAGCCGGGCGTACGCCGGGTCCGCGGCAGAGGCGAGGCCGGTGAGGCGGGCGGCGGTGCGGACGTGGGCACCGTCGCCGGTCAGCCGGTGGCCCAGCGGAGCGGCGCCCGCGGTGGGTCCGGCGTCCGGAGGCGGGAGGTGGGCGGCGCCGGTGGCGCGGGCGATGAGGAGCAGGACCCGGCCGTCGGGGGCGAACAGCCAGCCCGAGCTGTCCCGTACGGGATGCCGCGCGGGTTCCGGGCCGGGGTGCCAGGTGCCGTGCTGCGGGGTGCGGCGGGTACGGAGCACGCCGAGCCGGTCGAGGGCCGTGGGCGTGGTGGGGCGGCCGTCCTCCAGCAGGGCGGTGCCGCAGCCGGCGATCCGGGCGCGCAGGGCGGACAGGGTGCGGCGGGCGTCCCCGGGGTCCATCAGGTCCGGCAGGTCGGCGGGCTCGGCGAACTGGATGCCGGTGATCTCCTGGGCGGGGAGGCGGACGGCGTCGATCCGGTCCGTGGTCCAGGTGCCGCCGTCGTAGACGTACAGGACCTCGCCGGGGAACCGCATCGCCGCCGGGAAGCCGGGCGTCCCGCGCGGGATCCAGTCCACGGCGAGGCCGCGCGGGTACCGGCCCTCGACGCCCAGCTCCTCGCGCACCTCGCGGGCCGCGGCGGCGGAGGGGGACTCGCCGGCGTCGACGGCCCCGCCGGGGAGCAGCCGGTCGGCCCGGTAGTCGACGCTCTGGACGAGGACGCGGCCGTCGGCGTCGGTGACGAGGACCACCGCCCCGGTCCACAGGGCGGCGCGCGAGGCGCCGTACGCCTCCGGGGTCATCCAGGTGCCCGCCGCCTCGGACCCGGCCCGGCCCGGTTCGGCCGGGCCGGGCATCTCCGGAGTCACCGCTTCCGGGGTTGCCGCCTCCGGGGCCGCTGCCGCCTGGGCCCTCCGGCCGGACACGGCCTTGTCGTCGGTCAGCTGCCGCATCGGAACTCCGTTCACCGTGGGTGGACCCGCCGGTGGTGCAACAGCGGCCGCGGCTCCCGGGTTACGGCGCTCCCGCCACGGAGGCCGGACTCCGCGCTTTGCCGGTTCTATACCTCCTTATTACCTGGTTATGCGGACCTTGGTAGCTTTCCCGTGCGGACTGGCGGCGTTGAACCCGCCGGTCCGACCACTTCACCGGAGACGGAAGAGAACCCCACCATGCGACGCCGTTCCCCCACGGGCCCTGCGCACTCCACGGGCCCCGCGGACGCCACGGGAAAACGGCGGTCCGTGCCGGTGCTCGCCGGTGTGGCCGGTGGCGCCGCGGCCCTCGGCTTCGGCGGCCTGTACGCCGCCGGGCTGCTCCTGGCCGGCGAGGACGTCGCCCCGGGGACGAAGGTGCGCGGGGTCGACATAGGCGGCATGAGCCGGGCCGAGGCCCGCCGGGCGCTGGACCGGGAGCTGGGCCCGTCCGCCGCGGCCCCGGTCGCGCTGCGGATCGGCGACCGCTCCGAGCAGGCCGGCCCGGGGAACCTGGGCCTGTCGCTGGACACCGCCGCGACGGCCGAGCGCGCCGCCGGCTCGTCCTCCGCTCCGTTCGCGGTGATCGGCCGGCTGTTCTCCTCCGGCGACCCGGACGTGGCGCCGGTGGTCCGCCTGGACGCGCAGGCGGCCCGCACCGCGCTCGACGCACTCGGCAAGAAGGCCGCCCAGGAGGTGCGCGAGGGAGCCGTCACGTTCGAGAAGGGCAAGGCCAAGGCGGTCGCCCCGGTGACGGGGACGGCCCTGGACGTGGACGGCTCCCTGGACGCACTGCGCGGGGCCTACCCGCGCGCCTCGGCGGAGCCCGTCGTCCTGCCCGTCCGGCGGACGGAACCGCGGATCGGGCAGCAGGAGGTGGACCGGGCCCTGCGGGAGTTCGCGGAGCCGGCGCTGTCCGCCCCCGTCACGCTGACCGTCGCGGGCAAGCGGATATCCGTCGGTCCCGCGGTCCTCTCCAAGCACCTGGCGCTGAAGGACGACGGGAAGGGCCGGCTCTCCCCCGGCCTCGACGCCGGGGCGCTCCTGGCCGATCCCGCGTTGGCGGGGCCGCTGCGCCAGGCCGTCCCCGGCCCGGCCGAGGCCCGGCTCCGGGTCGACGGCTCGGGCCGGGTCGCCGTCGCGGAGGAGGGCCGGGCCGGCCGCAGGGTCTCCGAACAGGCCCTGAGCGCAGTGGTGTTGCCCTTGCTGACCGGGTCCGGGGCGACCGCCCGTACCGGCGAGGTCGCCACCGAGGAGGCCCGGCCGCGGCTGTCCGCGGACACGGTCCGGCAACTCGGCATCACGGAGAAGGTGTCCTCCTTCACCGTCCCGTTCGAGCAGGCCGCGTACCGCACGACCAACATCGGCCGCGCCGCCGAGCTGATCGACGGTTCGCTGGTCCTGCCGGACGAGACCTGGAGCTTCAACCGCAGGGTCGGCGAGCGCACCAAGGAGAACGGCTTCGTCGACGGGCTGATCATCAACAACGGCCAGTACGAGAAGGCGGCCGGGGGCGGGGTCTCGGCGGTCGCGACGACCGTCTTCAACGCCATGTTCTTCGCGGGGGTCAAGCCCGTCGAGTACGGCGCCCACTCCTTCTACATCGAGCGCTACCCGGAGGGCCGCGAGGCCACCGTCGCCTGGGGAAGCCTCGACCTGCGCTTCGCCAACGACTCGGGCAAGGCCCTGTACATCCAGGCCGAGGCCACCGAGACCTCCGTCACCATCACCTTCCTGGGCACGAAGAAGTACGAGGAGATACGCGCGGTCCAGGGCCCGCGGACCAACGTCCGCCAGCCCGCCACCCGCAAGGACAGCAGCCCGAAGTGCGAGCCCCAGTCACCGCTGGAGGGCTTCGACGTCGCCGTCGACCGCGTCTTCGTCGTGGGCGGCAAGGAGGCCAAGCGGGAGACGATGAAGACCCGTTACACGCCGCGGGACAGCGTCACGTGCGGCTGAACCGGGGCGGCGCGGGACCGGACGCAAGATCGGACGCGGGCCCGGCCGCAGGACCGGCCGCAGGACCGGCCGCGGGCGCGCGCACCGGGGCCGCCGGCGGCCGGCTGGCCGGAGTGGACGCCGTGCGCGGGCTCGCGGTGCTCGGGATGTTCGCCGTCCACGTCGGGCCGAGCCCGGAACCCGAGGGCGCCCGGTACCTGATGGTCGCGGCGGACGGCCGCGCGCCCGCCCTGTTCACGCTCCTCGCGGGGTTCTCGCTGCTCCTCGCCCAGCGCGGCCAGGACCCGGCGGCGTCGCCCGGGGGATGGGCCCGGCGCTGGCGCCCGCTGCTGATCCGCTGCGCCGTGCTGGCCGCGCTCGGACTCCTCCTGGCCGCACTGTGGCCCGGGATCCTGGTCATCCTGGCCTTCTTCGCCGTGTACTTCCTGGCCGCCGAACCCTTCACGCGGCTCTCCACACCCGTCCTGTCCGCCGTCGCCGGCGTGTCGGTGGTGGCGGGACCGCTGCTGTCCTTCCTGCTGGGCCCGGTGTTCGGCTACGGCTCGTCCGGCCGGGGCGCGGTCCCCGAGGCCACGCAGCTGACGAGCTGGTCCGGGGCGGGCGACGTGGTGTGCGAGCTGCTGCTCACGGGCGCGTACCCGCTGGCCACCTACTTCCCGTACGTGCTGGCCGGGATGGCACTCGCCCGCCTCTGCGACGTGCGGGAGCGCGCCGTGACCCTGCGGATGGCCGCCTGGGGCACGGCCGCGGCCGTCGTCGGCTACGGTTCCGCCTGGCTCGCCACGCACGTGTTCGGCGCCCGCGAGCGGCTGCTGGGCGCGATCGCCGTCCACCATCCCGAGGCGATGGCCGCCGCCGACCCCGTACGCGAGGTGCTGCGCGGGCAGTTCGGCGCCGTGCCGAGCACGTCGTGGGACTGGCTGCTGGTGGCCGACCCGTACAGCCAGACCCCGCTGGAGACCCTGGGCAACGCGGGAGTGGGCTGCGCCCTGATCGGCCTGTGCGTCTTCGCTGCGCGCCACCGCACCGGGGCCCGGCTGCTGCGGCCGCTGGCGGTACTCGGGGCGATGGCCCTCAGTGCGTACGTGATCCACGCGCTGGTGCTGGCCGGCCCGGCGTACGGGGTCGCCTCCTGGTTCGCCTGGATCGCCTTCAGCGGCACGGCGCTGGCCCTCACCTGGGCCTGGCAACGCGCCTGGGCGCACAGCCCGGTGCGCCGCGGGCCGGTGGAACACGCCTTGCGGCTGGCCGTCCAGGGCGGGTCCCGGCCGCTCTGAGCCGGCGGCTTCCTGTGACGATGCGCACAGGGGGCACCCGGTCCGCGCCGGTCCGCTTCCGCCCTCCGGCGGGCGGCCAGGGCGGGGCCCGTCCGGGCCGTCGGCTAGGGTCCTGCCCGTGAAGAAGCTCATTCCCCCACTCGCCCGGCGGACCCCCACCGCCGCCGTGGCCCCGTCCGCCGCCGCGCCCGGCGCCCGCCTCGGCTGGCTGGACGCGCTGCGCGGCATAGCCGCCCTGATCGTCGCGCTGCACCACTTCGACGTGTTGCGGATGCTGCCCTTCGGGGGCTTCGTGTGGCGGAACTTCGACATGGGCGTCTTCGGCGTCATGCTCTTCTTCATAGTCAGCGGCTACATCATCCCGGCCTCGCTGGAACGCCGCGGCGACGTCCGGGCCTTCTGGATCGGCCGGATCTTCCGCATCTACCCGGCCCTGATCGCCGGCCTGGCCGTCTCGATGCTCATCCTGCCCGCCGGCGACGGCTCGGTCGCGCTGCTGCGCACCGGCGACGACCTCTCCTCGCTCGTCGCGAACGGCCTGATGCTCCAGGACGTGCTCGGCGTCATCAACGGCATGAACGTCACCTGGACGCTCACGTACGAGATGGTCTTCTACTTCTTCGTGACCGCGCTGTTCACCCGCGGCCTGCACCGGCACAGCGGCGCGATCGCCGTGGGCTTCGCCGCCGTCGCCCTGGCGGTCGGCGCGGTCCTGGGCACCCACCTCCTGACCGACGGGATCGGCTCCACCCGTCTCCTGGTCCTCGTCGTCGCGGCGATCGTCCTCGTCGGCTTCGTGGGCGTGCTCAGCGGCAACCGCAAGCTGACCGCGACCGGCGCCGTGCTCCTCGGCGCGACCGGCCTGGTCCTGATCACCCTCAACAGCCGGGCCCCCAGCTTCGAAACCTGGATGATCTTCGCGACGATGTTCGCCGGCACCATCGTCTACCGGGTGCAGCACGGCCAGCTGGCCCGGACGCCCGGACTGTTCTGCCTCGGCTTCGTCGTCCTCGCGGGCGTCCTGGCCGGCTGGCTGTACAACCGGGGCGCCGTCGCCGATGCCACCTGGACCTCCGGCTGGAAGGCCTGGTCCGTCGCCTACCTGGGCGCCTGGGCCCTCTTCGGCCTCGGCTACCTGCTGCGCGCGCGGCGCTTCCCGAAGGTGCTGACCTGGCTCGGCGCCATCAGCTTCTCCGTGTACCTGCTGCACATCTCCCTCGTGCACACGGTCGGCCCGCTGGTGGGCGTCCCGCCGATGCCGTCCTCCACGCTCGGCAAGTTCGCCTGGGCGGGACTCTTCCTCGCCGTGCTCCTGATCGCGAGCCACCTCATGTACCGGCTGGTGGAGATGCCCATGCAGCGCGTCGGCCGCCGCGTGCAGAAGGCCGTCGACCGGCGCTGGCCGCGCACGGCCCCGGCCGAGCAGGCAGGGCGGGCGGAAGCCCCCGGCCGCGAGGAGCGCGAGCCCGCACCGGCAACGACGCGCTGACCGCGTCCGGTCCACACCCGCGGAACGGCGGCCCACCCGGGCCGCCGTTCTGCGTTCCCCGGCGTGCGGCGGGCCGGGGCTCTAGGCCGTCTCTTTCGGATCTTGTCGGCCGAGCCCGCGGCGTCTGGTGCCGTGTCTGGGCGTGCTGTCGGGGCGTTCGCGTACCGGGCCGTACGTGGTCGCCTCGGCAGTGCGGCCAGGCGCGGTGCCAGGCGTCGCGGGCCCGGCAAGATCCGAAAGAGACGGCCTAGTCCCCGTCCGGATTCGTGTCCGCGACCTCGTCGCCGTCTTCGTCGGGCACCCAGCGCAGGACGTCGCCGGGTTGGCAGTCGAGCGTGCGGCAGATCGCGTCGAGCGTGGTGAACCGGACCGCCTTCGCCCGGCCGTTCTTCAGTACCGCGATGTTGGCGGGGCTGATCCCGACGGCGGCGGCGAACTCGGCGACCGAGAGCTTGCGCCGGGCGAGCTGCACGTCGAGGTCGACGATGATCGCCATCAGACGACCTCGGCGAGTTCGCTCCGCATGCTGTTCGCCTTGCTCAGCAGGCCCCGCAGGATGACGAGGAGCATGACCAGGCAGGCCCCGACGGCGGTGGTCGCGGTCGCGGCGGCCCATGCGCCGATGAGGTCCATCCCGTCGTCGGGAGAGGGGATGTCGGCCAGCATCAGGTGGCAGGTGACCCCGAGGGCCAGCAGGGTCGCTGCGAGCGTGGCGCCGATGACGGTGTCGACCCACCGGAAGGCCGCCGCCGAGAAGATCGCATCGCGTTCGACCATGGCGAGCAGCTTCCACGCCGCGGCGAGGACGACCTGGACGCAGGCGACCCCGAACACGGCGACCACCGTGTAGGGCAGGGCGTACGGGGCGTACCCGGGAAAGGCGTCCACCTCGTCGGCCGCCGTGGTGGGGATGACGACGAACTGGCCGAAGAGTCCGAACAGGACGGCTGCGGCGATGCCCGCGCGAAGCACGGTGATGAAGAGGCGATGCATGGATCGATAATCGATCGATTCCGATCGATAGTCAATGGATCTCCGGCGATCGTTCCGGTGTCTCGCCGCAGACGCGCGCCCGGTTTCAACGCTGCTCCTGGGTGTTGCCGTTGGCGGCCAGCAGGGCGCCCATCTCCGCACGGGCCCGGCCGGTGTGGGGATTGTCCGGGTCGGCCGTGAGCCGGAGGTGGTCGACGAGGACCTGGACGCACTCGTCCCGGGTCGCGTAGGACGCCTCGGGGACCGGTTCGAGGTTCTTGGCGACCTCCGTCAGCGTTCCGTCGGCCGCGGTCGACACCGGGTGCCAGACGAGCCGCACCTCGGGGTGCAGCGCCATGACCACGCGCAACTGCGGAACCTCCTGCGCGATGAGGACGCTGTTGGGGTTGAACGAGCGGAGATAGATGTGGACGGGGCCGCGGGCCTGGTTCACGAAGGCCTTGGACAGGACGTTCCACATCGGCGTCTTGAGCATCCAGTCGCCGGTCAGGCTCAGCTTGTCGACCACGCCGCCGAAGGCCGTGGACTCCAGGGGGGTGTGGCCCTTGGCGCGGGCGTAGTCGCTGACCTGCCTGCCGCCCGACCAGAGCGCCAGGGTGTCCGTGCCGATCTGCAGGCCCTCGCCGATGAGCAACACCAGTTCCTGGTACCAGCTGTTCGACGCACGGTAGGTGCGCTGTTCCTGGCCGGCGGGGTACTTCACCTTGGCCTCGTCGTTGATCTGCCCCTGTTCTGCGATGCCGCCCAGGACGAGCTGCCAGGCCGCGTCCGTGACCTCGTCGGCGAAGCCCGCAGCGGCCATGTCCTTGCAGAACGTGCCCCACTCGCCGTGCCCGGTGGGATCGACGGCGTGCTGCCGGGCCTCCTCCCTGACCCCGGCTCCCTGGCGTTGCACCCAGCGGGTCACGGCCGCGTTGCCCGCCGTCCGCTGGAGGGCGGCGAGCGCGGCGGGGTGCGGCACCTGCCCGGCGACGTCCTCCGGGACCGCGGCCCGCGTCCGCTTCGCCGGCGCCGCCACGGTCGTCGGTGACACCGGGGCCTTCCTCGTCTCGTGCACGCCGGCCCGCCCTCCAGGTCGCCTTCGGCCCGCAGGGGCCCGATGCCCCGAGCGTAGGGGCCCCGGCACGACGTGCGGCAGGGCCGGAAGGGCAGCCGGGGGCCCTCACGGACCCGCGGTCCGGGCCCGGGCGCGGCTCCCGGGATGACCGAAAGGGCAACCGGAGGCGGCGAACCGGCGGGGCAGGCGGTTCGTACTGCTTTCCAGCCGGCTCCTCGCCCGTGCCTGTGTGTATTCAGGTCGTCCGGTCTTCGGATCATGCGGTCTTCGGGTCGTCCGCTCATCCGAATCGCTTCATCTCCGGCTGTTATAGTGCAGTCCTCCAGTGACCAAGCCTGGAGGGATCGACCGGTTCATTCGTCGGGGCGGCATCAATAACACTGGGGGCGTAGAGGATGCGCTGCGGGAGGGTTCTTTCCTTCTGTGCCACCGTGGCCGTATTCCTGGTGGCGTGCGCTCTCGCTCTCGGATTCCTCACGCCGACGCTGCAGTCGGCACACGCGTCTTCCGTGGTCCATTCCCAGTCGCATTCCCAATGGGACGACTCGGGGCTGAACCTTCCTGACGAATCCGACGACAGTGACGTGGCGCGCCGCCACCGCAGCCAGGACGCCACGGATAACGCCACCGCGCCGCCCACCCGAGAAGCGATCGGTTCCCCGTCGCTCGATTGCCACCGGCCGGCTCCGGGCACCGCGTGCCACGCATTCCACGGCTGCGCCGCGCCGCTCGACCCGTCCCTTGCGCAGGTCCTTCGCTGCTGAGCGGATCATCGGACATCCCTCCGGTTGATTCCAGGGCGTTCCACAGCCCTCACCCCGCTGCGCCGTCTCCTCCTTTTGGCAGGCCTTTCCCGTCGCAGCGGCGTTGCCCCAGTTCGAAGGCTCGTCGGCCCGAATTCCGCACATAGCCCCACGAGAACCACCCGTGGGCGGATGTGCCGTGGCCGCGTGACCACACCACCGCATCCGCACGACATTTCCGCTGCCCGTGTTCCCCGCGCACCCCGGCGCGCGGGGCCGGAGCCGGGCGGCCGTGTCCGCGGATCTCCATCCGGAAGAAGAGGACAGAAATGTCTCGTACGCGTCACACCACAGCCGGCGCCGCTGCCGTGCTGGCCCTGCTCACCGTCGGGCTCACCACAGGCTGCGGCGCGGTGGACAAGACGTTGGGCTGCGTGCGCACGGCGAACGCGATCGCGACGAGCGTGAACGACCTCCAGAAGGCCGTCGACAGCGCCGCCAACGACCCCGCCCAGGCGGAGAAGGCGCTGGCGGAGATCGACAAGAACCTGGCGGCGGTCGGTGACACGTCGAAGGACGCGGACGTGTCCAAGGCGGCGGACGACCTCAAGAAGGCGGTGGCCGACGTGACCGACGCGGTACGCGGCGGCAACCCGGCCCCCGACATCACCCCGGTGCAGACCGCCGCGGCGGACCTCGCCAAGGTCTGCTCTCCCTGACCGACCCGCGTACGGGCAGCCGGCCGTCGACGGCGGCCGGCTGCCCGCCGTTCTCGCTTTCGCCCTCGCCGTGGGGACCGAAGCCCACGGAACTCGGAGTAGACACATGGAGCACTTCACATTGACCGCGGAAACCACGGGCGGCATAGCGGGCTGGGCGACGGACCTCGTCGAAACCATGGGCGGCCCCGGAGCGGGGCTCGCCATCGCCCTGGAGAACCTCTTCCCCCCGCTGCCCAGCGAGGTCATTCTTCCGCTGACGGGATTCGCCGCGGGGAACGGGGTGATCAGCCTTTACTCCGCGCTCTTCTGGACCACCGCGGGCTCGGTGGTCGGCGCGTTCGTCCTCTACCAGATCGGCAACCTGTTCGGCCGGGAGCGCATGTACGCCCTGTGGGCCCGGCTCCCCCTGGTCAAGACATCCGACCTGGAGAAGACCGAAGCGTGGTTCGCCAAGCACGGTACGAAAGCCGTCTTCTTCGGCCGGATGATTCCCATCTTCCGGAGCCTCATCAGCGTGCCGGCCGGGCTGGAACGCATGCCCGTACCCCTGTTCCTCCTGCTCACCGCCCTGGGCAGTTCGATCTGGAACTTCCTCCTGATCATGGCCGGCTACTGGCTGGGCGATCAGTGGGAGACGGTCGAGCAGTACGTGGGGCTGTTCTCGAAGGCCGTGCTGGCCCTCGTCGTCGTGGCGCTGGCCGTCACGATCGGGCGGAAAATACGCGCCCGGCGGGCGGCCCGCAACCATGAGGATGCGTAGGACGGCCGGTCAGCCGTCGGTTCCGGCGCCGCGATCGGGTGCGCTCATGTCACCCGTGGCGGGAGTGCCGCCGGCGAGCCCGTAGCGCAGGTACACGGTCCCCTTCGGGCCGGCCGCCGGGGGCGCGAGGAGCGTGAGGTTGGCGGGCACCGCGCCCCCGTCGAACACCTTCTTGCCGACGCCGAGCACGATCGGGTGCAGCCAGAGGTCGAGGCGGTCGAAGAGCTTCTCGCGCAGGAGCGTCTGCACGAGGTTCAGGCTGCCGACGACCTTGATGTGCTCGTGCCGGTCACGGATCTCGCGCACCGCGCCGGCGAGGTCCGGGCCGAGCTGCGTGGATCCGGCCCACGAGAGGTCGGGCCGGCCACGGGAGGCCACGTACTTCGGGACGCGGTTGAAGAGCGTGGCGATCTCGTGGTCCTCGCCGCCCTCCTGGTGGGGCCAGTGCGCGGCGAAGATGTCGTACGTCCGCCGCCCGAGCAGCAGCGCGTCCGTGTCCTCGTACGCGGCGCCGACCTGCGCCCCGGCGACCTCGTCCAGCAGGGGCGCCTGCCAGCCGCCGAACGGGAAGCCCACCGGATCCTCGTCGGGGCCGCCGGGCGCCTGCCCGACGAGGTCGAGGGTCGCGAACAGCTCGATGTGGATGAGGCCCATGGCGTACTCCCTGTGCAGCGGTGGTCTCCGTCAAGGGGTAGACCTGCCAACGCCCGCGAACTCATCGGCACGGAGGGTCCCGACGTCACCCGGTCGGGCGGCACGAGCTCGCGCAGGCGGTGCAACGGCCGGTGCAACGGCCGGCCCTGTGGTGCCCTCCCCCGCCGCGGGGGCGGGCACCAGGAGGAGCGGGCGGCGTCGATCGGGCGCTTGCGGTGCGGCAGTTGGCCGGTCCCTAGGCGGACGGTGCGTTCCCGGGCCGGGCCGCACGGTGTGGCGACTGCTTTCGCGGTACGGGGTTCCCCGGCGGAAGAGGGGGTATCCGGCCGTCTCGGGCGGGCGACGGGCACGGCCGGGAGGCGTGCCCGGTTGCCAGGAGGACGCCCGATGGAGGATGGTTGCCGCGAGGCAAGCATTTTCTTCGAGTCGATGAGGTGAGGGGTTCGCGCAGCGGGCCCTCAACGTTTGGTGAATACCACCCAGGCATCCAGCGCTCCGTCCACGGTGCGCGCGCCGTGGAGTGAGTCCCCCTATCCCGTACTCGTGGCGGACGACCAGGGAGCCCTGGTGTTCGCCAACGAGGCGGCCGCTGCAGTCTTTCCCGAGGCCCGTGCGGGCTCGCCGTTGGCGGACGCGGTGCCCGCGTGGCTGTCCGCGGCTGACGCGCAGTGCCTGCGTACGCTTCCCGGGCCGCGGCGGGCTGCCGACCGGGAGGGCCGGACCGTGCAAGGGCCGGTGGGCGACCGGACGTACGAGGCGCACCCGACGGTGCGGGAGGACGGCACGGTCGCGTGGTGGCTGGTCGACGACACCGACCACCGGCTCGCCCGGGACGCGTTGCGGATGGAGCGCGAGCGCACCGCGTTCCTCACCCGGGCGTCCAACCTGCTGCTCTCCTCGCTGAACCTGGACCGGTGCATGGACGTCACGGCGCAGATGGCCGCCGAGCACCTCGCCGACGCGGCGCTGGTGGTGGCGCCTTCGCGGGGCCGTGAACTCCCGGTCGTCACCTGCCTGCGCGGTGGAACGCCCTCGAAGTCCCGGGTCGCCGCCGATCCGGAAGAGGTGCCGGGGCTGAGCGAAGCCCTCCAGGGGTTTCCCCCGGTTCCCTCCCGCTGGATCGATCCCGCCACCGCTCCGGCCTGGCTGATCCCCGAGGATTTCGGTCCGGTGGGGTCGATCGTCATCACCCCGCTGCCCGGGCACGGTGTGCCCGCGGGCGCCCTGGTCCTGCTGCGGGGTGCCGGGAGCGAGGTCTTCTCGGAGGGTGAGGAGGTCTTCGCGCGGCTGTTCGCCGCCCGTGCGGGGGCGGCCATGTCGGCCGCCCGTCTCTACGCCGAGCAGGCGTCCATCACCGACACCCTGATGCGGGAGCTGCTGCCCCCGGCGCTGCACCAGGTGTCGGGGGTGGAGTACGCGGGCGGCTACCGGCCCTCGCAGGACCACGAGCGGGTCGGCGGCGACTTCTACGACGTGCACCCCGCCTCCGTGGACGGCGAGGCCTCCCTCGTCGTGCTCGGCGACGTCTGCGGCAAGGGCCTCGAAGCGGCCGTGATGACGGGGAAGATCCGCAACACCCTGCACGCCCTGCTGCCCATGGCGGACGACCACCAGCGGATGCTGAGCCTGCTCAACACCTCGCTGCTGAACACGCACAACGCCCGCTTCGCCACCATCGTCCTCGCCTCCGCGGCCCGTGAGGGCAACACCGTGAAGCTGCGGCTGACCAGCGCCGGCCATCCCGCCCCGCTCGTCCTGCGCACCGACGGCAGCGTCGAGGAGGCGGCCACCCGCGGCACCCTGGTCGGCGCGCTCCCCGACATCGCCGCCGAGACGGCACTGGCGACGCTCGCACCCGGCGACACCTGCGTCCTGTACACGGACGGGATCACCGAGGCGCGCGGCGGCCCGATGGGCGGGGCCATGTTCGGCGAGGACCGGCTGCGCCGCGCCCTGTCGGAGTGCGCGGGCATGCCCGCCGAAGCGGTCGTCGAACGGGTGCAGATGCTGGCCGCCCAGTGGGTCGGCACCGGCAGCCACGACGACATGGCCGTCGTGGCGATCTCCGCCCCCCGCACCAACCACCTCAGTGCGGTGAACGGCCGCACCCGGGGCAGGTTCACTGCATGACCGCCCCGATCCTGCTGCCCTCCGTACCGGAGTTCCCCGGCCGCGAGCCGATGGACTTCCCCCGTGCCGACCGCATCCTGCGCGCCGGCGCCGCACGTCCGACCCGTACGCCTCTCACCTCCGCCGGGACCGCCCCATGACCATGCCGCTCTCCAGCCCGCTCCGGCTGACGCGCGTCACCACGAAGGACGCCGTGCGCATCGAACTGCACGGCGACTTCGACTACCAGTACGCCGCTGTCCTCCTGGACGCCGTCGTCGGCGTCCTCGCCGAGCCCGCGGGCCCGCGCGAGCTGTACCTGGACTGCACGGACCTGGAAGCGGTCGATTCCAGCGGGCTGTCGACGCTGCTGATGGCGAAGCGTCTGACCGACGCGGCCGGCGTGTGCTTCCGGCTCGGCGGCATGCCCGTGAACCTGGACCGGATGCTGACGGTCACCGGTACGCTGGACCACCTCACCGGACAGAGTGCGGGCGAGCGGTCCGAGTCCTCTGTGAGGGAGAGACAGACCGCCGCTTCGGAGGAACCCATACCGGCCCGCTCCAGCGGTCCGGAGACCATCACCTGACCGGCACGGCCGGGCGATCCGCTCGTGCGAAGGGGACACAGATGCCGCCGCCGGCTCCCGGGCCACACAGTGTCGACCGCGACGCGGCACGATCCGTCAGCGACATAGCCGAACTCCTCGACGTCATCTGGGAAAGCGCCCGCCAAGCCACCACCACGGCCCCGGTCTCCCCCGCGCAGCTCCGCCTCATGTACCTGGTCGACCGCCAGCCCGGCATCCGCATGCGCGCCCTCGCCGAGCTCCTCGGCGCGGCCGGCCCCTCCGTCACCCGGCTGTGCGACCGCCTCGAAGCCGCCGGGTTCCTGCGGCGCCACCCCTGCCCCGGCAGCGGCCGCGAACTCACCCTGCGGCTCACCCCCGCCGGAGAGACCCACCTGGCGCACGTCCGGGAGAAGCGCGCGCAGACGCTCGCCCGTGCCCTCGACGCGATGACCTCCGACGGCCGCCAGGCCCTGGCCACCGGACTCGCCGCCCTGCACCTCGGCATCACGGCGGTCTCCGCGTTCCCCACGCAGAAGACGAACCCGGCCGCCTGACCGGCCCGGAGCACCACGGTGCCCCCGGTGGGCGCACGCGGGCGTCCGCGCGGGGACTCGGCGCTGCGGCGGGACGCCGGAGGGGGCGGACCCGGCTCCGGGTCCGCCCCCTCCGCACCACCGCGCGGTCAGTCCTTGAAGACGTCCTTGACCTTCTCCTTGGCCTCGCGCGCATCGCCCTTGGCCTGCTCGGCGCGGCCTTCGGCGGTCAGGCTCTCGTTCCCCACGAGGCGGCCGGCGGCCTCCTTGACCTTGCCCTTGGCCTGCTCACCCTTGGCCTGAGCCTTCTCGTCACCGGACATGGTCATCACTCCAAGCGGTAGAAAACTCTTACGCCAGGGCGTGTGCCCCCTCCTCGCGACCTAAACATCACCCACCGTGTTTAGTCGCCCGCGTTCCGGTAACACCAAGTAGCTACAGGCAGTCAGCACCCGACGGAAGGCAGGAACATGAACCTCGTGACCGTACTCATCCTCGTCGCGGTCCTCGCAGCCATCGCCCTCCTGGCCCTGGCCCCGAGTGCGCCCGCACGCCGCAACCCCTCCCCCGGCCGCAGGCGTCCGGCCGCCCACCGCCGCACCGCCGCGCCCCGGCTGAGCCACATCCCCCGGCAGCAGGGAACCCAGCACCACGCCCGTTGACCCCGCGCGCCGGGCGCTGACCGGCGGTCCCCGGGGCGGGCCGGGAGGGCCCGGGGCGGCCGAGTGCCGTGCCCGGGGCCCTCACAGGGGTCCGGTCGCCTCGATGTTGTCGAGCGCGGTGGGCAGTTCGGTACCTCCTCCCACGGGGCGGATGTACGCCCGCCGGGTCCAGCACGATCCCCGGTGGGTGGGGACCTCCTCGCGGACCACCGCGACCAGTTCGCCCTCGGTGCCGGAGGCGATGTCACGGACCAGGCTCCCCAGCAGCGGATGGTTCTCGTGGCCGAAGCCCAGAGCGGTGCCGTGGTTCACCCCGCGGCTCCTTCCACGGCCCCTCCGCGGGGGGCGCCTCCGCAGCGCCGCGCAGGCAGCGCGGGGCGGTGGGATCTCGTGGCGTAGGGGGGCATGCGCATCGTGTCCTCGCTCGCGTGGTGGACCACCGGGTCGTCCGTACTTCGGTGCCGGGGACGCTTTGGATCCCAACGGGCCGGATCGCACAGAATTTCCACCGTTCCCCGCGGCATCGGCACGGAGCGACCTGGTGATGACCCGGTCTGGCCGTTCGGCCGATCCGCGCACCGGGCGGGGCGGGGTGTCCTGGAGGTGTTCCCGGGGCAGCCCGCCCCTCCCACCCCGTGTAGAGGTCGCCACCGCCATGTCCGTTCGCCGCCGTCGTCTCGCCGTCACCTCCCTCCTCGCCGCCGCCGTCCTCGGGGCCGGCGCGGCCGCTCCCGCCATGGCGGACACCCCCGCTCCCGCCCCGACCTCCCCGGCCGTCTCCCCCGTCCCGGCCACGGGGGCGGACACCGCGCCGGACGGGGCCGGGCAGGCCACCACGGACCCCGCTTCCGACCCGAGCCCGCAGCCGGACGACTGGACGCAGCAGGAGATCCGCGAGCAGGCCGACGTCGCCGCGAAGGAGAGGGCCGACCGGGAAGCCGCCGCATGGACGCAGCAGGAGATCCGGGAACAGGCCGACGTCGCCGCGAAGGAGAAGGCCGACCGGCAGGCCGCGCAGTGGGCCCGCGAAGAGGTCCGCGAGCAGGCGCAGGTCGCGGCCCGGGAGAAGGCGGACCAGGCCCTGCGCGACGCGGTCCGTGCCGCCGTCGCGCAGCGCGGTGCCTCCCAGCCCGGCCGGGCCCGGGTGGCGCTCACCTCCGCCGACCGCGTCCGGGTCGAGTTCCTCCACCCCGACGGCAGCAGCACCGCGGTCGTGGCCGGCCAGGGCTTCGCGCAGATCACCCCGCGGACGCTCCACCACCGGGCGCAGCCCGAGGGGATCATCGTCCGCGACGTGCGCACCCGCGCCGTGCTGGCCCGGGGCGCCGCCCTGTTCCAGCCCGCGTCCGACGGCCACCTGCAGATCGCCCCCGCCGCTTCGCCGCTCCCCGCCGGACTGGGCGTGAACCGGGTGCCCGGCACCAACCTCACCGTCCTGACCTGGAACGATCCCGCCTGATCCGGGACGCCCCGGGGGTGTCCCGGGTCAGCGTGGGGCCCTCGTGGTGTCGGCCGTGGCGCCCGTGATGTCGAGGCGGACCTGGGTGCCGCCGTGCGGGCCGGGCCCGACGAGGAGTTCGGCTCCGATCAGCAGGGCACGTTCGCGCATCCCCTGGATGCCCGCGCCCTCGGGCGCGTTCCCGATGCCGTGTCCGTTGTCGCGGACCAGCAGCGTGACGGCGCCGCGGGGCAGCGGCCTGAGGTGGACCTCCACACGGGTGGCGCCCGAGTGCCGTGCGGCGTTGGTCAGGCCCTCCTGCGCGACGCGGTAGAGGACGAGTTCGGCGGCCGGGTCCAGGTGGGGCAGGCCGGGGGTGATGTGGACGTCGGCGCCCAGGCGGGGAGCGGTGAACTCGGCGACCAGGGAGCGCAGCGCGCTGTGCAGGCCCAGTTCCTCCAGGACTCCGGGGCGCAGGCGGCGGGCGATGCGGCGGATCTCGTCCAGTCCGGCGCGGGTGGTCTCCTGGGCCTGGTGCAGGTCGCTGCGGACCGGCTCGTGGGCGCGGTCGGCGGCGTGCTTGAGCTGGAGGAGTACGGCGGTGAGGGTCTGTCCGACCTCGTCGTGGAGCTCCTGGGCGATGCGCTTGCGTTCGCCCTCCAGCGCGGTGAGCACCCGGCCGCTGCTGGTGGCCCGCTCGGCTTCGAGCCGGTCGAGCATGGCGTTGAAGGTCCGGGTGAGTGCGGCGATCTCCCCGTCTCCTGTGACGGGCGGGCGGGCGCCGGGTTTGAGGAGGTCGGCGGCGGCCATGGCCCGGTTCAGGCGGGCGAGCGGGGCCAGGCCGACCCGGAGCAGGACCCCGTTGACGACGAGCATCACGGCCAGTCCGCCGATCAGGACGAGCGCCTCTCCGAACAGGACCGGGGTGGAGACGGTGACGGGTCCGAAGAACAGGGCCACCGCGGCGACCAGGACGCCGGCGTTGAGAAGGAAGATCCGCCAGTACAACGACACGGCCACTCGCCCTTCCAGCTGGTCCCCCGCATCGCAGCGCCCGCCCGGCGGCCCCGCGTCCAGGTGCTGTGACCTGCGACGGAGCCTGCTTACCCGTTCCATCCTCGCCCGGGTCGAAGACTGCTGTCCATCCGTGGCGGCACCCATGTACGGTCCCGGGCCGCTCGTCACGGCTCGATGAGTCCGGCCCGGATGGCGTAGCGGGTCAGTTCGAGGCGGTCCTTGAGGCCGAGTTTGTGCAGGAGGTTGGCGCGGTGGCGTTCGACGGTCTTGGCGCTGATCACGAGGAGGTCGGCGATCTCCTTCGAGGTGTGACCCTCGGCGACGAGCTTGAGGATCTCCTCCTCGCGGTCGGTGATGGTCCGGGCGGGAGAGCCGGCACCGGCGGCCGTGTGGACGAGGTAGTTGCGGATGAGCGCGTTGATGGCGCCGGGGTAGAGGAAGGGTTCGTCGCGCATGGCCGACCGGCAGGCTTCGACGAGGTCGCGGTCGGCGACGGACTTGAGGACGTAGCCGGCGGCGCCGGCTTTGAGCGACTCGAAGAAGTACTGCTCGTTGTCGTACATGGTCAGCATGAGGATGCGCAGGCCCGGCTGGAGGCGCGCGAGCTCGCGGGCGGCTTGCAGGCCGGTGAGGCGGGGCATGGCGATGTCGAGGATGGCCAGGTCGGGGAGTTCGGCGCGGGCCCTGTCGACGGCCTCGGCCCCGTCGCCCGCTTCGGCGACGACGGTCAGGTCGGGTTCGTTGTCGAGGATGAGCCGGACGCCGCGGCGGACCAGGGCGTGGTCGTCGGCGAGCAGGATGCGGGTCGTTGCGGGCACGGTCAGCGGCCTCCGTTCGGGACGGCGAACCGCGGGGGCTCGGGCCGGCGGAGGGCGGCGGCCGCCGGTTCCGCGGCGCCGGTCGGCGGGACCTGCCGGATCGGGGTCATGACCGCGCGGCCTCCTCGGTAGGGGGTGGGCGCCGGGGCTCCCGGCCGTCGCCGGTGTGCCGTACGCCCAGCCTGGGGGCTCGCGCACGGGCGTGTCCATCGGGGCCGACACCCATTCCCCTTCCGTTCGCGCCACCGCGCCTACAGGTTCGCCACCCCCGGATGTGGGTGCCCGTGCCGATGGTGGCGCCGCCCCGCCGCATGTGACCGTGGCAACGACGCCCTGACCGCCCACCGCCCCCACCCCCGGCAGGAGGCACCATGGCAGCGCCCGACGACACACCGCTGCGCGACCTCGCGGCGGCGACGGAACACGGCGACCCGGACGTCGCCCGCGCGCTGAGCGCGGGAGGCCCCCGCCGGCCCCCGGAGTACCGGCGCGGACGCGCCTGGGCCCTGCTGGCCGTCGCGCTGGTGGCCCTGGTGGCGGGCTTCCTCCTGCCGCAGGGACTGCTCCTCGCGGCGGGCCTGGTGGTGGCCGGGGCGGCCACCGGTCAGCTCGCCTCGGCCGAACACGGCACGCGACGGCGCGACCGCGCACACGGACGCGGAGAGGGACACGGAGAGGGACCCGTTCGCCGGTTCGGGCGCTGACGGGCCGTCGCCCCGCCGCCGCGCCGCCGCGAGAACGGGTCACGGCCGCACGCCACACGAGTCCGAACGGACCTCGTACGAAGGAGGACCCATCCGCCCGCTCCAGGGGAGACGACCCGCCCGTCGCACGCCGATGAGAGTGGTGATCCATGGGACACGCTGACACCTTGCTCGCCATGGGCGGGGCCTTCCTGGCAGCCGCGTTCCTCGCCCGCCTCGGCCGGCGCATCGGTCTGCCGACCATCCCGCTGTTCATGCTCGCCGGGATCCTGCTCGGCCCGCACACCCCGGGACCGGTCCTCGTCGAGGACCCCCACGACTTCGAGATGCTCTCCGCCCTCGGCCTGGTCCTGCTGCTGTTCTACCTGGGGCTGGAGTTCCACGTCGGCGACCTCAGGAGCGGAGGCAGGCGCCTGCTGACCGCCGGCGGCGTCTACCTCGCGCTGAACGTCGGAGCCGGTCTCGGATTCGGTTTCGCCCTGGGCTGGGGCGCCCGGGAGGCCTTGGTGCTGGCCGGCGTCATGGGCATCTCCTCATCCGCGATCGTCACCAAGATCCTCATCGATCTGGGCCGCATCTCGCACCCCCGGACACGGCTGATCCTGGGCGTCATCGTGGTCGAGGACATCTTCCTGGCCCTGTACCTGGCCGCGCTCCAGCCCGTCATCAGCGGCGCCGTGGGCATCGCCGAGGCGGCGCTGCAGGCGTCGAAGGCGTTCGCGTTCCTGCTGGCGCTGGCCGCCGCGGCCCGCTACGGATCCCGGCTGACGGCGCGTCTGATCGCGGTGCGCGAGGACGAACTGCTGGTGATCAGCTTCCTCGGGGCCGCCGTCCTCGTCGCCGGCGTGTCCGAGCTCCTGGGGGTCGCCGATGCCATCGGCGCGTTCATGGTCGGTCTGATCCTCGCGGGCACCCCCTCCGGCCCGCGGATACGCGAGCTGGTGCACCCGCTGCGCGACGCCTTCGCGGCCATCTTCTTCTTCGCGTTCGGGCTGTCCATCGACCCCGGGGACATCGCGTCCGTCGCCGCGCTGGTGGCGGCGGCCGCGGGCCTGACGATCGTGATGAACGTCGTCGCGGGACTGCTCGTCGCCCGCCTGTACCGCTACGGCCCCGAGCCCGCCGCCGACATCGCGACCACCCTGCTGGCGCGGGGGGAGTTCGCCCTCATCCTGGCCTCCATGGCCGCCGGCGCCGGACTCGACGGCCGCCTCACCCCGTTCGTCGCCGGCTACGTCCTGGTCCTCGCCGTCCTCGGGCCCGTCGTCGCCGGGCGCGCCCATCTGCTCGCCCGTGCCCTGGAGTCCGTACGCCCCTTCCTCTCCGGCAGCGGCCGGACCGCCACCGCACCCCAGCCCCCGCAGGATCCGGCCGGCGGCGCCCCCGGCCCGTCCGCGCTGTCGGCCCCGTCCCCCCGCCCCGTCGACGCCGAGCAGTAGCCGCGCCGCGGGCGGGGGCCCACGGGTCGGCCGCACGGGCCGGGGGCGCGCCGGGGACCTCCTGCCGGAGGGCCCCGGCGCGGCCGGTGGTCAGCCGTGGTCGGGCGCCATGCCGGCGATCATCTCGGCCAGCACGGTCCGCCGGTCCTCCCCCGGCCGCGCCCGGAGCGGACGGGCCAGGCGGGCGCTGTCGTAGCGCCAGCGGTGATCGAGGTCCCCGGGGGGCCCGCCGGCCGGGCGGACGTCCGCGCGGGTGCCGAGCAGGTCCGTGAGGTCGTGCGCCAGGTCGGGCCAGGAGACGTGGCCGCCGCACGCGTTGGCGACTCCGTGCACGGGTCGGTCCAGGCACTCGGCCACCGCACGGGCGAGGGCCGCCGCGTGCACCCAGGCGGCTCCGTACCAGGCGTGCCCGCCGGTACCGGGACGCGGCAGTTCGATCGGCGCACCCTGGCGGGCGGACTGGTAGAGCGTGCCGATGGCGCCCCAGCGCAGCTGTTCGCGCAGCCGGTCGTGCGCGCCCCAGACGATCGGTGAGCGCACGGCGCTCGCGCCCCCGCGCCCCCCGGTGCCCGCGGCGCGCAGCAGCATGGCCTCGCAGTCGAGCTTGGCCATGCCGTACGGGCTGACGGGCTCGTGGGGCGGCGCCTCCTCGGCGACGCGGTCCGTGGCGGGGTGCCCGTACGCGTCGACGCTGCTGACGAAGACGAACGGTCCCCGCCGCCAGGCGTCGACCATCGCCTCCATCGCGGCCAGGTCCACGTCGTGCCGGGTGAAGGTGCAGGCGGCGTGGACCACCGCGTCCGCCTGCGCGACGGCGTCCCGCAGCCCGGCCAGGTCGGTGAGGTCGCCCTCGACGACGTCGACGCCCTCGGTCGCGATCAGGTGCGCGGACTCGGGCCGGGCCAGCGCCAGCACCGGGCGGCCCCGCGCGGCCAGTTCGCGTACGACGAACGCGCCCACGCCGCCCGTCGCACCGGTGACCAGAACCGTCCCCGGGCGGACGTCCCGGGAGCGGGGGGCCGGCCTGCTCGCGGCCTTCGCGGCGCTCTGCCGGGCCGCCCGTTCGTCGAGGAGCGCGGTCAGCGCCCGCGGGGTACGGGCCTGGAGCACGTCGAGGCCCGTGAGCGGCAGTCCGAGCTCCGTGCGCAGCCGTTCGGCGAGCTGCACGGCCTTCAGGGAGTGGCCGCCGAGGGCGAAGAAGTCGTCGTCGGGCGAGGGGACGGGGCCGAGGACGGCGGTGAAGCCCGCCGTGACCGCTTCGGCCCGCGGGCCGGACGGGGCGCCCGGCGCGGACGGGCCGGGCAGCCGTGCGGGGTCGAGCGGCCCGGTCGCCGTGCGCGGCAGCGCGTCGAGCAGCGTGACCGTGGCGGGCACGGCCTCGGGCGCGAGCGACCGGCGCAGCAGGGCCAGCAGTTCGTGACCGGACGGGCCGACGCTGTCGCGCAGGACGGCGTACGCCACGGGCGGCCCCTGCACGGGCCGCACCACCGTGGCGTCGGCGACCCGCGGGTGGGCGCGCAGGGCCTCCGCGGCCGGGTGGCGGTCGCCGCCCGGGGCTGCCGGGTCCGTGGCCGCCGGGTCCGTGGCGGCGGGGTCGGGCGCGCAGTCCGGTGCGGAGCCGGGCGCGGAGTCCGGGCCGGGGGCGTCGTGGTCCGGGCCGGGTGCGGGCAGCTCGGCCAGGGCGAGTTCCGGGTCGGCCGCCACCGCGTGCAGCAGGGCCGCGTAGTCCCGTACGGCCGCTTCCGCCACGGTGTCGTCCACCGTGTTCGCGTCGTACTGGACGAGCGCCCGGGGCTGTGCGGCGTCGTCGCCCAGCCCCAGGCCGTAGGACAGGGCGAACTTCGCGCCGTCGGAAGGGACGTCGACGTACTCGGCCGACGTGCCCGGCAGCCGCAGCACCGTCGGGTCGCCGAGGACGTCGGAGGTGACGCGGACCAGCGCGGTGCCGTCGGCGCCGCGTGCCCCGGCGCCCAGGCGTTCGAGGACCAGGTCGAAGGGGATGTGCCGGTGGCGCTGGGCTTCGAGGAGCGCGGCGCTCACGCGGCGCAGCAGGCCGGCGAAGGACGGGCCGCCGGAGACGTCGACCCGGACGGGCAGGGTGTTGACGCACAGGCCGACCAGGCCGCGCATGGCCGTGCCGCTGCGGTGGGTGCCCGCCACGCCGATGACGAGGTCCTCGTCGCCGGTGAGGCGGTGCAGTGCGGCGAACGCGGCGGTGAGCGACACCGCGAAGAGCGTGGCCCCCCGCTGGGCGCCCAGTGCCCGCAGGGCGTCCGGAACTCCGGGGGCGAGGGGTACGGTCCGCACGGCCGCGGGCCGCGCGGAAGCGTGCGGCGCGGACTGCGCCGGGCGGGGCAGGCGCGGCGGGGCCGCGTCGGCCAGCAGCTCGCTCCAGCGGTTCAGGTCCGCCTCGAACCCGGGCAGGCCGTCGTGCTCGCGGCGCGCGTGGTCGGCGTACTGCGGCGGCGTGTCCAGGGTGCGCCGGCCCGCCGCGCCGGTGGCCGCCGCGTAGAGGACGGCGAGTTCGCCGGCCACGGTCTCCAGCGAGCCGCCGTCCACGGCGATGTGGTGGAACGTCAGCAGCACGGTGTGGTCCTGCGGACCGTGGCGCAGGACGAGCGCCCGTACGGCGTCCCCGGCCGTGAGGTCGAACGGCCGGGCCGTCTCGCGCCGCAGCAGCTCCGCGGCGTGCGCCACGTCGGTGTCGACGACGTGTACGGGGACCGTCCGCGGCGTCGGGAGCACCTCCTGGCGGGGCTCTCCCCCGCGCTCCGCGTAGCGGGTGCGCAGGATCGTGTGCCGGGCCACCAGCGAGGTGAGGGCGGTGGCGAACGCGGCCACGTCGAACGGGCCGCGCAGCCGGGTGGCGAACGGTACGTGGTACGAGTCGCCCGCGCCGCCGAGCCGCTCCATCAGCCACATGCGGTGCTGGGCGCGGGACAGGGGGACGCTGCCGTCCTGCGGGGCGGCGGTCCCGGGGGCGGTGGTACCGGATGGGTCGGTACCGGATGCATCGGTGCCGGATGCGGTGGCACCCGGCTCGCCGGTACCGGGGGCGGTGGCGCCCTGAGGGGCGCGCCCGTCCCGGCCGGCGCCCGTGTCGGCGGCGGGGTCCGCGGTCGCGCGCCGGGCGCTTCCGGCGCGGGCGCGGCGCAGCAGTTCCCGCTGGAGCTGCCCGCGGCGGTCGTGGGCGGCGGAGTCGGCGTCAGTGGACATCGCTGTGCTCCGGAGTCTCGGGGTGGAGGTCGCCGTGGGCGGCCAGGAGGGCGCGTTCGACCAGCGCGGCCTGCGCGGCGACGGTGGGGGCGGCGAAGAAGTCGGCGAGGGAGAGTTCCACGCCCAGTTCCTCGCGCAGGTCGTCGGTGACGGCGAGGGCGAGGAGGGAGTGGCCGCCGAGGACGAGGAACTCGGCGTCGGCGCGGGTGACCTCGCTGCCCAGGGACTGGCTCCACACCTCGGCCACGGCCTGCTCCAGGGGTGTCATCGCCGCCGCCGGCCCCTCGCCCGGCCGGTTCCCGGCCGCGTGTGCGCGTCCGGTGAGGGCGCGTCGGTCGACCTTGCCGGCCGGGGTGAGCGGAAGCCGCTCCAGCACGGTGACCGCGTCGGGCACCAGGTGGGCGGGCAGGACGGCGGTGAGCCGCTCGCGCAGCGCCGCGCCGGAGGGCACGGGGCCGGGCGCGGCGACGACGAACGCGACGAGGCACGCCTCGGGGGTGCCGGCGCCGTCCACGGTGACCGCGGCGTCGTCCACCTCCGGCTGCTCGCGCAGCGCGTGTTCGACCTCGGCGGGTTCGATGCGGAAGCCGCGGACCTTCACCTGGTCGTCGTTGCGGCCGTGGAACCGGAGGATGCCGTCGGGCCGGCGGGAGACCACGTCGCCCGTACGGTAGAGCCGGCCGGCGGCGGGGTCCTCGACGAACCGCTCGGCGGTGAGTGCGGGCAGGCCCGTGTACCCGTGGGCGAGCCTGCTGCCGCCGATCCACAGTTCGCCGCGGACGCCCGCGTCCACGGGGCGGCCGTCGGCGTCCAGGACGTGCGCCGTGGCCCCGGCGATGGGCCGGCCGATCGGTATCGGCGCCTCGCAGTCCTGCGCGGTGACCCGGTGGGCGGTGGCGAAGGTGGTCGTCTCGGTGGGCCCGTAGCCGTTGACGAGTTCCAGCCAGGGGAAGGCGGTGAGCACCTCGCGGGCCTGTGCGGCGGCCATCGCCTCGCCGCCCACGACGACCGAGCGGAGCTGGGCGAAGACGCGGGAGCGGCGTGCGGCGAGCTGGTGGAAGAGGGCCGTGGTGAAGAACGCGACCGTCACGCCGTACCGCTCGACGTGCCGGGCCAGGTCCTCCAGGGAGGGCCGCTGTTCGGTGCAGACGACGACCGCGGCGCCGTTGGCGAGCGCGACCCAGACTTCGAACGTCGAGGCGTCGAAGGTCATGGGCGAGTGGAACAGCACGCGGTCGCGGCCGGTGACACTGACGTAGTCGGGAGCGGCGACCAGTTCGGCAACGGCCCGGTGGGGCACCACGACGCCCTTGGGGCGGCCGGTGGAGCCGGAGGTGAACATGATGAACGCCGGGCCGTCCGGGTGGGATTCGTCCACCGGCCGACCGGTCGTGAGCGGCTCCTCGGGCAGGGCGAGGACGGGGCCGGGGAACGTTGCCGCGTCCAGGAGCTTCGCGTCGCCGACGGTGAGCGTCACCTCGGCGTCGGCGATCATCGCCTCGGTTCGCGGCCGGGGCTGCGCGGGATCGAGCGGCACGCAGGCGGCTCCGGCCAGCCACAGCCCGAGCTGCGCCACGACCGTACGGGAGGACCGGGCCGTCAGCAGGGCCACCCGGTCGCCGCGGACCACACCGTGCTCGCGCAGCCGGGCCGCGAGGGCGCGGCCGGCCTGGAGGAGGCCGGCGTAGGTGAGGGTGGTGTCGCCGTCCACGACGGCGAGGGCGTTGGGGGTCAGTGCGGCGTGCCGCGCGACGAGCGCCGGCAGGGTGGCCGCGCGTTCGGCGTGCGGTACGGGCACGGTGGCGGGGGTGCCGGGCGCCCGCTCGGGGGCACCGTTCGCCGGGGCGACGGGGTGCGGGACGGCCGGGTCGACGGGCTGCGGGATCGTGGCGCCGGCGGACTGCCGGGTGGTGGTCGTCATGTCAGGCTCCTGCCGGTCGCGGGGTCCGGCGCTGTTCGAGGAGGGCGGCGAAGGCGCGGAGGTCGGTGCTGCGCAGCAGCTCGGGGGCGCGCGGGCGCACCCCGGTCTCGCGTTCGACGGTGTCCAGCAGCCGTGCGGCGACGAGGGACGTGCCGCCGGCGTCGGTGAAGTTGTCGCCGAGGCCGGTGCCGGGCCGGCCGAGCAGCTCGCGCACGGTCGTCAGTACGAGCCGCTCGGAGGCGGTGACGGCTTCCGCGAGGTCGTCCGGGGCGGTGGCGGCACCCCGCGCCCCGGCGGCCGGGGCATCGGCCGCGGCGGCCGCCAGGGCGGCTCGGTCCACCTTGCCGTTGGCGTCGAGCGGGAAGCCGTCGACGATCCGTACGGCGGCGGGGACGGCCTGCTCGGGGAGCCAGGCGCGGACCCCGGCGAGGAGGTCCCCGGCCGCGGGTCCGGCGCCGTCGGCGGGTCGTACGTGCGCGACGAGGCGTCCGTGGCCGGAGCTGTCGCGCAGCACGGTGACGACGGCGCTGCGGACCCGGGGGTCCTGCTCGAAGGCGGCTTCGACCTCGGCCGGTTCGATGCGTACCCCGCTGATCTTCACCTGGTCGTCGAGGCGGCCGAGGAAGTCCAGGCTTCCGTCGGCGTTCATGCGTACCCGGTCGCCGGTGCGGTAGAGGCGGTCGATCCCGGGCAGCGCCGGTTCGCGCGGCGGCGGGACGAAGCGGCGGGCGGTCAGTTCGGGGTCGAGGTAGCCGACGGCCAGACAGTGGCCGCCGACGCGCAGTTCACCGTCCTGTCCGCGGGCGACGGGGCGGCCGTCGTCGTCCGTGACGACGAGGGTGACGCCCGGCAGCGCGGTGCCGATGGGCGGCGGGGCCGGGTCACCGGTCTCCGGGTCGGTGGCGCGCATGGTGTGGGCGGTGGTGACGACGGTCGCCTCGGCGGGACCGTAGGCGTTGTGGACGGCGGCGGTGACGTCGTGGCCCGGGCGGCGGCGCATGCGGTCGCCGCCGACGACGAGGTGACGCAGCTTCAGGTCCTGCGGCCACGGGCGGTCCAGGAGCGGTTCGACGGTGGGCGTGGCCGCCACCACGTGGGTGAGGCCGCTCTCCCGCCACCAGTCGGTGAGCACGTGCGAGTCCCAGCGGGTGTCGTCCGGAGCCGGGACGAGCGCGGCGCCGGAGGTCAGGCCGGCCCACAGCTCCAGCAGGTGCGGGTCGAACGCGACACCGATGAGCAGGGACTGGCGGTCGCCCGGCGCGAGGCCGGTCGCGGCCCGGTACCAGTCGAGGGCGACGGAGAGCGAGGCCTCGGCCACGGCGACCGCCTTGGGCCGGCCGGTGGACCCGGAGGTGAGGACGGCGTACAGGGCGCCTTCGGGCGCGCGCCGGGCGCCGCCGACGGAGTCGGTGAAGGCCGCCACCACGGCGGCGGGGGCGTTGACGCCGTCCGTGGGCAGCGGCAGCGGGAGGTGCTCCCCGCTGCGGTGCTCCTCGGGCAGGACTCCCGGGTCGCCGATGAGGCAGGCGACGTCGAGGTCCTCGGTGACGGCGCGGGTCCGGCGTTCGCCGGGGCGGGGGCCGAGCGGCAGGTAGACGGCGCCGATCCGGGCGAGCGCGACGGCGGTCACCACCAGGGCGGTGGAGCGGTCGAGGCAGACGCCGACCAGGTCACCGGGGCGTACGCGGTCGCCCAGGGCGGCGGCGACCCGTACGGCCGCCGCGTCGAGCTCACGGTACGTCCAGGTCCGGGCGCCGTCGACGACGGCCGGGGCCTGCGGATCACGCCGGGCCAGCTCCTCGAAGCGGGCGACCACCCCGGTCGGTTCGGCGGCGGGGCCGTGGGCGACGCTCGGCGCGCCGGCGGTGCCGTGCGCGGGGGCGGAGCCCGTCTCGACGGGCGTGGCGGGGGCGACGGGAAGGGTCGGGGACTGGGTCATCACGACTCCGTGGAAAGGGTGGTGGTGGCGAGGGCCTCGGCCTGGTCGGCGAGCACGGGGTTGCGGAAGAGCACCCTCAGCGGCGGGCGCGTGCCCAGCCGGGGCTCCAGCCAGGCGGCCAGCTCGGCGGCCAGCAGGGAGTGGCCCCCGCTGTGGAAGAAGTGGGAGCGGGTGTCGAACCGGCCGTGGCCGAGGACCTCGCGCCAGCCTTCCGCGAGCAGGGCCGTCATCGGGTCGTCGGACCCGGAGACGGCCGCGGAACCGGCCTCGAAACCGGCCTCGGACCCGGCAGCGGAATCGGCTCCGGCTCCGTGCGCGGGCTCGGCCGCCGTGGCGGCGTCGGGGTCGAGGGCGGCCGCCCGGCGGGACAGCGCCGTACGGTCGGGCTTGCCGCCGGCGAGGGTCGGCATGGCGTCCAGCCGGGCCCACCGGGCGGGCACGAGGGCGCCGGGCAGCCGGCGGCTCAGCTCGGCGTGCAGCGCCTTCTCGTCGAAGGCCGCGCCGTCGGCGAGGTCTTCGAGGAAGCCGACGAGCCGGGGCCCGCCGGGGCTCTCCCGGTCCAGTACGACGGCGCAGGACCGGCCGCCCAGCACCGCGGACGCCGCCGCCTCGATCTCCTCCAGCTCGATGCGGTGCCCGCGCAGCTTGATCTGGTTGTCGCGCCGGCCGAGGAAGTACAGCAGCCCGTCCAGACCGCGGTAGCCGAGGTCGCCGGTGAGGTAGACGCGCTGCCCGTCGAGTGCGTCGACGGTGACGAACCGGGCCGCCGTCGCCTCCGCGTTGCCCGCGTAGCCCTCGGCGAGACCGGGCCCGGCGACGGCGAGTTCACCGACCGCGCCGGACGGCAGCGGGCGGTGGTGGGCGTCCAGGACGTGGACCCGCTCGCCGGGGAGCTCGGTGCCCAGGGGGACTTCGGCGCCCTCGGCGAGGGCGTCGCGGGAGACCTCGTGGACGGTCGAGCTGATGGCCGCCTCCGTGACGCCGTACACGTTGAGCACGGTGGCGTCCGTGTCGGCGAGGACCCCGCGCAGTGCCTCCACGGGCAGGCGCTCGCCGCCGAGGACCAGGAGCCGGGGCGCCCAGCTCTCGTCGCGCAGCGCGGGGCGCAGGTCCTCGCGGGTCGCGAGGAAGTAGCTGGTGGGCAGGTTGGCGACGGTGACCCGGGCGGACACCAGCAGTGCGGTGAGCTCGGCGCCCGTGGGCACCTCGTACTCGGGCACGACCAGGCACGCACCGGCGTGCAGGGCCGGCAGCACCTCTTCGAGGGCCACGTCGAAGGACGGCTGGGCGAACATCAGGACCCGGTCCGAGGTGGTGAGGCCGAACCGGTCGGCGGCCGCGGTCAGATGGTGCACGAGCGCCGCGGGGCCGACCGCGACCGGCTTCGGCGTCCCGGTGGAGCCGGAGGTGTGGATGACGTACGCGGTGCCGGGAAGCTCCGCGGTCCCGTGCGCGGGGGGCAGGACCGGCGCGTCGATCCGGGCCGTCGGCAGTGCCTCCGGCAGGGCCGGGGTGCCGTCACCGGTGAGGACCAGCGCCGGCGCGAGGCGTTCCAGCAGCAGTGCGAGCCGGGCCGGCGGATCGGCCGGGGACAGCGGGCAGTAGACGGCGCCGGTCCGCAGGCACGCGAGCAGGGCGACGACCGAGTCGGTCCCCCGGGGCAGGACCACGGCCACCGGCCGGCCGGGCGTCACACCGGCAGCGCGCAGCCGGTCGGCGAGCGCGCCGACGCGGTCGTCGAGTTCGCCGTACGTGAGCCGGCGCGCGCCGCACAGCACGGCGGGCAGCGAGGGGTGGTGTGCGGCCACGGGGTCCAGCGGATCGCGGCCGGCCGGTACGGGCACGGGCTCGGCGGCCGGCTCCACGGCGGTGGGCGCCAGGCCGGCGAGCGGGGTCTCGGGGGCGTCGAGGTAGGCGCGCAGCAGGTCCAGGAAGCGGCCGGAGAGCAGTCGGGCGACGTCCTCGCCGAAGAGGTCGACGTCGTAGTCCCAGACGAGGGTCATGCCGGGCGAGCCGTGGCGCGGGGTGACGCCGCGCCGGTCGTCCGGGAGCAGCACCACGTCGAGGTCGAAGCGGGTGGTTCCGGTGTTGAAGCCCTCGAAGAGGGTGATGTCGAGGCCGGGTACGTCGATCTCGGGCAGTGGCGCGTCGTGGGCGCTGAACATGACGGAGAAGAGGGGGTTGTCGGCGCCGGAGGTGTGCATCCCGAGCGCGCGGGTCAGTTCCTGGACCGGCACGTCCTGGTGCGGCAGGGCGCGGATGAGGGTGTCGGTGACCTCGTCCATGGCGTCCTGGGCGGGGGCGGCGCCGTCCAGGGCGAGCGGCAGCGGGATGGTGTTGACGAACATGCCCACGGCGTCCTCGTAGCCGAGGGGGCGGTTGCCGACGGCGGTGCCGATGACCATCCGGGAGCGGCCGCTGTGCCGGCGCAGGAGTTCGGCGAACAGGCCGAGGAGCGTGGCGAACGGGGTCAGGCCGCGGGAACGGGCGTGTCCGCGCAGGCGTTCGGCGAGATCGGCGCCGATCGTCTGGCGCAGCTGCCCGCCGTGGTGCCTGCGGCGGGCACCGGGGCGGGTCAGGCCGGGCAGCGGCAGGTCGTGCTGCCGGTCGCGCAGCGCGGCCCGCCAGAAGTCGAGCGATGCGGGGGCGTACCCGGCCCCGGCCCGGTCCCGTACGTGGTCCGCGTACGAGGAGGCGGGCGGGAGCGCAAGGGTCTCGCCGAGGACGTGCGCGCGGTAGACGCGGAAGACGTCGCCGAGCAGGATCGCGAAGGAGTGCCCGTCGTGGATCAGGTGGTGCTCGACGTGGACCAGCCGGTGGTGGTGATCGGCCAGCCGCACGAGCGTCCAGCGGATCAGCGGGGCCTCGAAGGTGTCGAGCGGTGTCTCGGCCTCGGTGCGCAGCAGCCGGGCGAAGGCCGCCTCGGGGTCCGGCTCCGTGCCGAGGTCGACGGTGCGCAGCCTCGGCGAGCACCGCGGTGCGACCCGCTGTCCCGGTACGGAGCCGGCGGAGGCGACGAGTTCGAGCCGCAGACCGGGGTGGCGCGCCAGCGTGGCGTCGAGCCCCCGGCGCAGCGCCTCGGCGTCGAGCGTGCCCCACAGGTCCAGCGAGGCGGTGAAGTTGTAGGCGCGACTGCCGGGCTGCATCTGCTCGTGCAGCCAGACGATCTCCTGCGAGGAGGAGAGGGGAAGCATGGGCGATCCCTGGGGTTGTCGGGTCGGTGTCCGGTGCCGGTCACGGTCGTGTCCGGCGGTCGTGCGGGCGGCATCGCGGGTCGCGCGGTGCCGCTTTCTGCGTGGGGATGCCGTGGGGGTGGTTCGGGGTGCGTGCGCCCGGCGGCGCGGCGGCGCGTGGTGCCGGTCGGCGTGGGTGGGCCGGGTCGGCGGGCGGTACGGGAGGCGCGTGGACGGCGGCGCGCGTGACGGCGGGGTGCGGGCACCGGGGCGGTCGCCGGTGTGCGGGGCCGCGGGTCGCGTACGCGCCGGGCGGCCGGGCGGGGCCGGGGGGCCGCGCCCGGCCCGGGGGCGGCGTACTGCTCGTGCCGTGCGGCCCTCGCCGGGGCGTCCCGGAGCCCGGACGTCCGGTGGGTCGGGCGTCCGGGCGAGGGGGCGCCGGGCGGGGTCACCCCGCGGTGGGCTCCGGGGGCCGCAGCGCGTGGGTGAGCGCGTCGAACGCACGGTGCGCGGTCGCGTCGTCGAGCACCGCCCGGTCCCACACCATCCGCAGGCGGATCTCCGCTCCCTGGGTGACGGAGACGGCGAAGGGCCCGCGGACCGGTCTGCCGTCGACGTGGACCTCCCGGCCTTCGACACCGGCCAGTCTGAGGGGCGGGCGGCGGCTGTCGTCGTCCACGGTCAGCAGTCCGTCGAGGCCTCCGGTCCAGCCGGAGCCGGCGGCCCGCGCGGCGCCGACGACCGCGTCGAACGGTACGTCGGCCCGGTCGAGGTCGTCCCACCACCCGTCGGCCGTGGCGTCGGGTCCGGGTCCCGGGCCGGTGTCGGCCGGGAAGACGAGGGTGTTGAGGAAGCAGCCGATGACGGGTTCCGCTCCCGCGGGACGGCCGCCCCACGGGTAGCCGAGCGGGACCGCGCGGTCCGGGCCGTACAGCTCGCGGGCGGCGACGCGGCAGGCGTCGAGCAGGCCGGGGAAGGACACGCCGGCGTCGTGCGCGGGCAGTCGGGCCTGCGCGGCGCCGCCGGGCGGTGCCCCCTCGGGCACGCGTTCCGGGCGGGGCGCCGGTGCGTGGGCGCGCAGCGCGCGCAGCCGGTCCGCCCAGTACGCGGTCGCCTCTGGCGTCTCCGCCCTTTCCTCGGATGCCAGTTGGCGCAGGACCGCGTCCCGGTAGGAGGCGAGTTCGGCCGCCGTCTCCTCCGGCGCGACGCAGGATGCGGTGGGGCCGGTGGGCCCCTCGTCGTACGCGGCACCGAGCTCGTCGACGATCCGCGCCAGCGAACGGCCGTCGCAGACGGCGTGGTCCAGGACGACGGCGAGGACGTCCTCGCGGCGCTCCTCGTCGGCTACGAGGAAGAGCCGCAAGGGGGGACCCTGCACGTCCCAGGAGGACAGCGCGCGACGGAGCCCGTCGGCAGGCGTCTCCCCCGGTACGAGGGCCGTCCGGGTCACGCCGGCCTCCGGGGCGTCGACGCTCAGGACGGGGGTGCCGCGGACGACGGCGGGCCGCGAGCGCAGGGCGGTGTGCCGGGCGGCCAGCGTGCGGGCCGCCGCGCCCAGGCGTTCGGGGTCGACGGTCCCGTACGGGAAAGCGAAGCACATCGGCACCACGTCGGGGCGTCCCGCCGGGTCCAGCGAGCGCACCAGCGCGAAGCGGCGCTGGGCTCCGGTGACCGGCAGCAGGGCGTCGGACCGGTCGCCGGTGAGGCGCCGGTAGCGGGCCAGGTACTGACTCGTGATGCTGGGCACGTGGTCCTCTTCGTCGTGACCGCGGTCGCGGTCGCGCGGATCGGTGGGTCGGCGGGTGGGCGTGGCGCCCGTGTCAGCCGGCGGGTGCGGAGGCCGGCCGTTCGTCGCCGTCGGCGGGGACCTTCTCCGGCGGTGTCGCCGGGCCGGCGCCGTCGCCGCCGTCGCCCTGCGGGCCGGGCAGGTCGCGCATCCGGCGCAGCGGGGAGAACAGCAGCGGCAGCGGTACGGCGAGGATGCCGACGGCGCACCAGGCGAGTGCCGTGCGCGACCCGTAGGACTGGGCGAGGGCTCCGCCGAGGAGCGCGCCGAGCGGCAGGGTGCCCCACATGAGGAAGCGCAGGGTGGCGTTCATCCGGCCGAGCAGGCGCGGGGGGCACAGGCCTTGGCGGAAGCTGACCTGGGCGACGTTGTAGACGACGGCGCCGAAGGAGACGACTCCCGATCCGGCCGCGAAGAGGGCCGCCCCGGCGAAACCGTGCCCGGACAGGGGCCACAGCAGCGCGAAGGGGCCGGTGGCGAGGACGGACAGGAGGATGACCCGCGCCTGCCCGAGCCGGGCGGCGAGGCGCCCGGCGCACAGGGCGCCGAGGAGCCCTCCCACGGCCGACGCGGACAGCACCAGCCCGAGCCCGCCGGCCTCCAGTCCCACGACGCGGACGAGGTGCACGGTCTGCGTCGCCATGAGGACGGCCATGGAGAAATTGGCGAGGCCGGTGGTGAACGCGATGACGCGGAGCAGCGGATGGCCGAAGACGAAGCGGACTCCCTCGCCGATCTCCCGGCGCAGGGAGCCCCCGGCGGCGGCGGGCTCGGGCGCTTCCTCGACGTGCTCGATGCGGCGGAGGAACAGGGCGGAGAGCACGTAGCCGATGACGTCGACGACGACCGCGAACTGCGCGCCGACGAGTTGGACCAGTCCGCCGCCGACACCGGGCCCGGTCACCTGGGCGGTGGACCGGACGGTCTCCAACGCGCCGTTTCCGGCTACGAGTTGGTCGCGGGGCAGGATCTGCGGCAGGTAACTCTGATGGGCGACGTCGAAGAACACGGTCGCCACGCCCGTCACGAGCGCGACGACGTAGAGCTGGACCATGGTCAGGACGTCGGCGAGCGCGGCGGCGGGGATGCTCGCCATGGCGACGGCACGCACCAGGTCCGCCCGGATCATCAGCGGCCGCTTGCGCATGCGGTCGGTGAGCGCCCCCGCGGGCAGCCCGACGAGCAGGAACGCGGCGGTTTCCGCGGCCGTCAGGAGGCCCACCTGGAAGGCGGGCGCGTCGAGTTCGAGGACGGCCACGAGGGGCAGCGCCACCAGCGTCACCTGGGCACCGAGCTGTCCGGTGGCGGCTCCCGCGAGCAACAGTCGGAAGTCGCGCAAGCGCATGGGGCCACCGGCGGCGGCTCGGGATGTGTCGGACATGTGAACGACAGTCACCGAACGACCGATCGGGAGTCAAAGCAAACCTGTCAGTTTCGGACTTGTTTTGCGGCTCCGCCGACACAACTCAGGAAATCTTTCGCACTACCGGAGGTACGACCGCGTGAATTCCTGCCGGTCGCGCACGCGGCGCCGGACAGGCGAAGCAAGGGGGGCAAGGGATGCGGGCAAGCACCGGGCGACCGCCGTGACCCTGAGTGATCGGTCCCATCCTGACCGAAAACACTCATCTGTGATCACTCCGCTACGGAGGCACCTCCTCCGTCCGCTATGCGAACGGCCGCGCGGCCGTCGCGGCCCCCTCTCTCGACCCCGGCGACGCCGGGGGTTGTTTACGATACGGGTCGACCCGTATCGTAAAGCGCGTGAACTCCTCTCCGTCCCCCAGGGGACGCCCCAGGGACCCCCGCTCGCACGAGGCGATCGTCAGCGCGACCACGGAGCTGCTGGTCGAGACCGGCTACGCCGCCACCTCCATCGGAGCGGTGGCCGCCCGCGCCGGCGTCGGCAAGGACACGGTCTACCGACGGTGGCGGGGCAAGCCGGAGTTGGTGTTCGAGGCCGTGTTCACGACCACCGACGACGCTCCGGTCCCGGACACCGGAACACTGGCCGGAGACCTGACCGTCCTGTTGCAGGGCCTGGTGGACGAGTTCCACGCACCCGCCGCCGCGGCGGCGCTCCCGGGGCTCCTCGCCGACTTCGCCGCCGATCCGGTCCTGAAGGCACGCATCCGCAGCGACTTCCTGGCCCCCTCGAAGGAGCGGCTGCTGATCGTCTTCGAACGCGCCGCGGCACGCGGGGAGATCGAGGCCGGCACACCCGTGGACCTGGTCCTGGACACGCTGGCGGGGTCCGTGTTCTTCCACGTCGGTCTGATCGGGGAGCACCCCGACCCGCAGCTGGCCGGCCGGCTGGCTGCCGTCATCGCCCAGGGAATCGAGATCCGATGAACGGATGGCTCCTCGCAGCCGGTATCACCGCGTCCGGTGTGGCCGCGGCGCACATCGTCGGCGGGCACCGGGACGTGGTCCGCCCGCTGCTGTCCTGCGGACTCGCCGACGAACCCCGGCGCGTCCTGCACGCCGTGTGGCACATGGTGAGCATCGACCTGGTGCTCTCGGCCGCCGTGTTGGTCCACCTCGCGCTGGCGGACGCCGCGCCGGCGACCGGTCCCCTGGCGTGGTTCGTGGCCGCGCACTTCCTCGCGTACACGGCCGCCTTCCTGGTCGTCACCCTGTCGGTCGGCTGGCCGAAGCCGCTGCTCCGGCTGCCGCAGTGGTTCCTGCTCCTGCCGGTCGCGGCCCTGACGGCGGCGGGCGCCGCGTAGGGGGCACGGCAGGAGGACCACGCCGAGCGGCCTCCGCGGGGGCGCCGGTCCCGGCGCCCGCCGCCTCAGCCGGCCAGCGCCGCCAGCAGCGGGCCCCTGACCCGCTCCGAGCGGGCACGGTGGGCCCGGCGGCGCTCGACGTGGACACTGCGACGGGACAGGCAGAGCTCCCCCGCGGGGACACGGCAGGTGGGGCAGGCCTCGGCGAACGCGCCGTGCCGGAACCGGCGGTGCGTTTCGTACGCGGCGTCCAGGGCCGCATCGAAGACGGAACCCGGTATCAGCGCTGGGGCAGTACGCACGGAGGTCATCTCCTCACACGGGGGCGCGGCGGCCTCGGCACCCACACTCCACAGGTCGAACAAGCGGTTCCTCCCTCGGCTTCCCCGTTTTCGCAGTTCAACACGGGGGCACCGCGTTCGGGGAAAACGCGAGTTGCCGGGTGTGAGCCGCCGGGGCCGGGGCAGGCGCTGTTCAGCGAGGCCGAGTCACCCGGTGTCCGGGAGAGACCGGCCGACCAATTCACCGATCCAGGAGGAGACTTCGTATGACTGAGAACGTGTGGGGATACCGGGAAACGTCCGGCCGTCTGGCCGGCGCCGATCTGACCGGCTACAAGGTCGAGGCGACGGACGGCTCCATCGGGAAGGTCGACAAGCACTCCGACGAGGTCGGCTCCTCGTACATCGTGGTCGACACCGGTCCGTGGATCTTCGGCAAGGAGGTCCTGCTGCCCGCCGGCACGATCGCCCGGGTCGACGCCGATGACCAGAAGGTCTACGTGGACCGGACCAAGGAGCAGATCAAGAACGCTCCGGAGTTCGACAAGGACAAGCACCTCGGCAACGAGGACTACCACCGCGAGGTCGGCGGCTACTACGA
>NZ_JBVJGW010000033.1:0-48864 GCF_055587105.1 Streptomyces sp. NPDC048461
GCCGACCCGACCCGCCCCCGGCGAGCCCCCAGTCACTTCCACGCCCTCTGCACGGCCTCCGGCTGACCCCTCACAAGATCACCAACAGAGTCACGGCGTTGGCTCTAGAGCAGGGCAGCACCCCACGCACGCAGAGCCCGGCCGGGACCGTAGTCACCCGGCCGGGCTCTGTCATGTCCCGCCCACCGCCGACCGACAGGCCCGCCCGCTCCGCTTCCGGCGAGCGCCCGGAAGGGAAGGGGCCGCGCAGCCGGCTGCTCGTCGACGGCTACCTGGGTGAGCGCGGCTCGCGCGAAGGTGACGCCGCGCAGAAAGACTCGTTGATCATTTCTGCACGGCGAACGCGTTTCAGCCGGGCCCGGCCCCGGGCATTTCCGCGGCTGGTAGATGGTCCCGAGCCGGAGGTGGACCGCCCGTGGCGGTGAACGGAAACCCCACCGTCAGGAGACGCCGGCTGGGCGCGGAGCTGCGCCGGCTCCGCCTGGCCAGTGGCCTGACCAGTACACAGGTGGCGGAGCGGCTGCTGATCTCCCAGCCCAAGATCAGCCACCTGGAGAACGGCCGCCGCGCCATCAAGCCCCGCGATGTGCGGGACCTGTGCGGCCTCTACGGGGTCACCGACCAGCAGGTCATCGACTCGCTGATGCGGATGGCCGGTGAATCGGACCGGCAGGCGTGGTGGGTCGCCTTCGGCGAAGTCTCGTACGCCGTCTACATCGGCCTGGAGACGGAAGCCTCCTCCATCCGCTCCTACGAACCCCTGGTGATCCCCGGCCTGCTGCAAACGCCCGCCTACGCGGCCGCCGTCATCGCGGAAACGATCCCTCAGGCCACGCCCGAAGAGATCGCCACGCGCCTTGAGGTACGGCTGCGCCGTCAGCATCGGTTCCACCACCCGGCCCGCCCCTTGCGCTTACGGGTCGTGCTCGACGAATCAGCCCTGTGCCGCGTGGTCGGCAGCCCCGCCATCATGCGTGGACAGCTTGAGCACCTGAACTAGCTCAGCACCCAGCCGTACATCACCGTGCAGGTCCTCCCGCACGACGTGGGAGCCCATCCGGGCACCTCGGGGCAGTTCTCCCTCCTCCACTTCGCGGACGCCCCCGGGGCGGAGACGGTGTACCTGGAACGGTTCACCAGCGACCTCTACCTCGAGAAACGATCCGACCTCCAGCACTACAGCCTCATGTACGAACACCTGCAGGCCCAGGCTCTGAATCCGGACAGCACCGCCGGTTCATCACCCGCGCCACGGAGATCCACGCCGGGTAGCGGGGCGTCTCCCCTCGCTGGCCAAGCGTCGATCGACGTCTCACCCGGGCAGGCGTTGATCCGTACCGGGCCGGGTTGATGCCGGAGCTTCAGCGAGCCTCGCACCCGTCCGGGGGAACGCCGCGCCAGGATGGGAACCCGAGGGCCCCGGTGCCCCGGGCGGGAGGAGAACGCGTTGATCACCATGGACGTCCAGTACTGCGGCAGTTCGGTCCTGGCCGGCGTCAGCGGGGAGCTCGACGAGGATGCGGGCGCGGCGCTCCAGCGGGCGCTGGACGACGTCACCGGTGACGAGCGGGACCTCATGGTCGATCTGCACGGCGTGACGTCCATGGACTCCTGCGGCCTGCTCCACCTCTTGGCCCTGCACCGCGGCGCGGAGTGCCTGGGACTGCGCGTCCTGGTCGTCGGCTGGCAGCCCCAGCCCCAGCAGCTCCTGGCCGACGTCGCCGGCATCCGCGGACCCGGCTCGGCCACCGGGGAGCGGTACGCGCTGGCCGGCTTCCGCCGGCTGCTCGAGGACCGGGCGCAGCGCGCACGGGACCTCGCGGATTTCGATGCCGGATGGCTGCCCCGCGCCTAGCAGGGGCATGACCCAGGTAAGCCCAAAAGGGGCCATGGGATGATCTTGAAGTCCTGAAGGCCCGCTCAACGGCACGGTGTTGCCAGATTCTGGCGGTTCCAATATCACTGTGGACCGCTTGGTGTCCTGAGTATGCCGCTTCCGCCCGGCAGCAAGATCGGGGACGGCGACGATGCCCCCGCGGGCGCGTGTGACGCCCGCGTTCCCTGTTGGCATCGAGGCGCGTGGGGCATTCGGGATGACGTCGATCGAGCGAGGCGGCGGTGCGCTGGTGGAGGTGTTCGCGCATGCCGCCCTGGCGGGCGGTGGTTGGGGTGCCGTTAACGAACGGCGGACCAACTGACAAGTAACCCGCCAGTAACTTTCGGATCGAAGGAAGCGGCTCCCAAGCGGGCACGCGGCCACAGGACGATGTGGCGGCACCGAGTCTGCGTTAGGCGGAGTGCCGCCGGAGGGGCTCCGGGAGGCCGCCCTCGGGTACGGGCAGGCCCCCGGCCCTGACCGACGCGTTCAGGTCGTCGGTCAGGGGCCTGAGGCCTGTCCGTATCCGGGCGTTCAGGACGCGGGTACGTCGGCGAGGATCGCGCGCAGGATCCGGGCCCGTCGCCGCACGTCGGGGTCCTGCCATTCGTGACCGCAGGAAGCGCACCGCCAGTTGGGGTCATCCGGTGAGACCTGGCAGCCGCGGCGGCTCGGTGCCACGAGGCCGAGCTCCTGCGCACGCATCGTCGCCGAGCCCGGGAAGTGCAGCCCGCCGACCAGCGGTACCGGCGCACCGGCGCAGTCCGGGCACGGCGGCGGGGGCGGCGGCGCGGCAGGGGTGGGCAGCATGCGCAACGGAAGCCCGAACGCATGCACCCGCTCTCTGGCGCAGCCCCCGCAGGTGCCGGTGAAGCTGGTGCGCAGGTGGTCGTCGGCTTCGGCGACGGTGTTGCTCCAGCACCAGAGCAACTCGCCGCACGCACAAGGCCGGTGAGCCACCTCGGTGAAGGCTTCGAGGTTGGAGGGGTGACCGCCTTCGATGGCCAGCTGCCTGAAGGCGTCCGGGCCGTCGGTGCGAAGGTCCAGCGGGGGATCGTCGAGGGCCCAGTCGCCCTCGGTCCAGTGGGCATCTCTCTGCCCGTGCCGTTCGCGTTTCCATCGCACCGCAGAGGCGGAAATGTAGCCGTCCCCACGGCAGTCGGGACAGCATCCCGGCCGGCCAGCGTCGCAGCCCGCGCACCTCCCATAGCCGGTTCTTGCGCTGCCGCGACCGGTGCCCTCGCAGTCCAGACACACGCCCCAGCCGTGGCACTCGTCGCAGAGCACGCCGCCGGACAGACTGTGGGTGCAGCACGGCTGGCGCAGCTCCCGGCCGTGGAACTCGACCGGTGTCCAGGCCGCGAACGTCAGCAGCCCTCGCCCCTCACCCTCGTAGATCCTCGCCTCGCACTCGTCACGGTGCACCGAGCCCCAGCTCTGCCCCGGTTCACCAGGGCCCCAGCGGTGCGCCTTCGACCAGCCGGCCGCCGTGAAGGCGTCCAGCACCTCGCCGAAGTCGGGCGAGGCCGGCCGCTCGTCACCACCGACGGCGAGGAGGAACAGATAGCGGTGCCCCACCGGTTCGGGGTCCCGCAGACGCACGGGGTCGATCCACTCCCGGACCATCGCCGAGGGGCGGTCCGGGTACAGCGCGCGGGCGACTTCGAGGAGGCCCGCGCGCAGCCGCTCCGCGCTCTCGGGAACGGCCCCCTCTCCGGTCCGTCCCAGTCCATCGGCTCCGCCGGCCATCCTTGCTGCCTCCCTTTCCCTGGCCTGAGCAGGGCGGCCACGAACGCGCACCCCCGCTCGGGTAACGCTCATGCCGGGACGTCGGTTCCCCTCGCGTCATCCCGCCCGCCCGGAGAGCTCGGACCCGCGGGCCGGCCAAGCTTGCTGATGGGGTGCCAGATCCGCTCGGCCATCGCCGGATTCCTCTCATATGACGGCAGTCCCGGCGACCCTAGCGGCAGCTGGCAGCCCACTGCCGAAGGTCGGAACAATCACACTCGGGCACGGTGGCCGACCTGGAGACCGAGGCCGGTACCAAGGCCGCGCTCGCCGCGTTCGAGTTCGACGGCTTCCGCTTCGACACGCAGTACTGGGAGTTCACCGAGTACGACTACTGGTTCATCTACACCTGCCAGGCCCTGGCCTGGACCGTCGCCCAGTACGACACCGCGCTCGTTCCCGCCCGCTGACGCCGCCTACTCCTTCACCGCTGTCAAAACTCCTGACGGCAACGCCGGTTTCCTGTTCCGTTCCTACTGGGCACGGCCCCGACGATGCGGCGCTGGGCCGCCCAACCGGGCTTCCGTCACGAGCACGGCCGTCGGTCCAGGTGTTCATCGTCGGGGAGCGCACAGGTGTACCCACCCACGCCCGGGTCAACGACACCACGGTCTGGACGGTTCCGGTTCCGGTTTCGCAGGGGATAGAGGCTGCCGGGCCGGAAGGGGGCCCAACAAGACCGGCCGGGCCGGCAGCCTCGGTGGCCGGGCAGGCTTCGAGGCTGCCGGCCGGGGTGCAGCGGGTGCGGGCCGTGGGGCGACCACCGCACCACGCTGGTCTCTACCGGAGGGGCCACGGGCAGCTGCCTGCCAGCATGGCCCACTCCCGGTCCGCCTGACCGGGTACGACACGCCCCGCCGCCGCCCAGTGGGCGGCCAGCGCCTCGAAGACCGGCTCGTTGGTCGGGGCGGAAGCCGGAGCCGGTGCCGGAGCCGTACGGCCGGTGGCTGGGGTCGGCCGCGGGGTCATCGTGGTCACGCAGGTCTAACTCGTGAATCCGGCTGCGGTCACCGGTGGCGGGTGCGGCGTTCACGCAGCGCGGTGCGGGCCTGGGTGAGGCCGAGGAGAAGGCCGAACTCGTGGAGCGCGATGTGCTGGACGTCCTCGGCCGTGGCGGGCCGGCCCTCGCTGCTGCGGGCGTGGGCGAGTTCCGCGGCGCCCAGGGCGAGGAGCAGTTCGCGGTCGCGCTCGTCGTGCTGGTCGGTGGTGTAGGCGGCCAGGACCTGCCGCCAGATCCCGCTCACCGTTCGCGCCCGTCGCGCGGGGCGGGGACGGTAGCCACGCACGCGTCCGGCGGCGGCTCGCCCGTCTCCGCCTCGGGGCGGTGAACACCGAACGGGCCCGGAGTGCCATGAGGGACGCCGAGGACAGGGGCACCCTTCATACGGTGCGGATTGTCGTAGAGCACGCGTTCTTCCAGAGGACTTCGAGGGACAGTTCAGGAGTCGTATGCCCAGGCCCGGCCCGTTTGCCGGTATTCCTCAACAGGAATGGGCTCGACACCCGGCCGCATCCGGGCGGTGTAGAGCAGACCGTCGAGATGGTCGACCTCATGTGCCACGAGTCGGGCGAGCCCGCGTTCGTAGACCGTCGTCACGGTGGTGCCGTCGAGCGCGATGGTCTGAACCGTGATCGTCAGCGGGCGGGGGACCATGCCGCGGACGTCGAAGAAGGACAGGCACCCCTCGTACTGCTCGTCGGCCTCCTCGGACGTCTCGGTGATCCGGGGGTTGAGCAGCACGATCGCGGGGGTGTCGCGGCCGGGCGGCTGGACGGCGGCCGCGGCCCGGCCGATGCCGATCTGCGGGGCGGCGAGCCCCATGCCCTTGGCGAAGGGGTGTACCTGTCCGATGCGCTCCATCGCGTCATACAGGTGGTCGACGCACCGCTCGGCGGCCTCGCGTTCGGCGGGCAGGGCGAAGGGACGGGCCACCTCGGCCAGGACCGGGGCGCCGTACTGGACGACGCCGATCTCGCGCATCCGCTGGCTGGGCTGTGGCACCTCGGTCACCTGGACTCCCCGGTGGTCGTGTTGAGTTCGGGACGTGCCCGGAACCTCCACTCAAGACGGTATCTGGCGTGCAGGGCCGGAGTGGCCGTCGTCCAGGTGAAGACACGCATCCCGTTTTCCTCGCTGCGGGCGGGCGCGGTCCGCAGCGGGGCGGCTTCGGCGGTCATCGACGTCTCGGTGCCCCACACCACCGGGTCGAGCGCGAGGGGGAAGGCCAGCTGGACTTCGAGGTGCTCGGTGGGCAGGCGGACCGCGCGCTGGAACCACCGGCCCCACTTCTCGTCGCCCACCGAGTACGCGTACTCGATCCACACGGACTCGCCCGGGTAGAGGGGGAAGCGGCCCTGGGTGTTCTCGAAGACCAGCCAGATCTCCTTGAAGGCGTCCCGGTCGTGCTTGGCGTCCCAGCGCATCGCCTCGCCCCGGCAGGTGGCGGTCAGGGCGAGTTCGTCCCAGGTCAGGGGATGTTCGCGGTAGTGGGCGTTGGAGCGTTCCGGCTCGCCGGGGTAGCGGTCGACGCTGATGCGGATCAGGTAGCGGGTGACGGGTTCGGTGTTCCGCAGCCGGCGCCGCATCGTGAGGCGGTAGCTCGTGCCGTCGTAGTCCAGGCGGGCCTGGTCGTGCTCGACGACCAGGGCGGAGCCGGTGGCATACGGCTGCTCGGACCGTCGCGGTGCGGGCGCTCTGGTGGGGTGCCGGGTGCGGGCCTTGGCCGCTTCGTAGTCGCACCACCGGTTCCAGATCGCCTTGCCCGCGTTCAGCGTCTCGTCGGCGAGGCGGGCGAACTCCTCGGTCGGCTTCGCACGGCCGGACTCGATGTGACTGACGTAGGAGGGATCGAAGCCCATCCGTGTGGCCAGGGTACGCTTCGCCAGGCCCCGGACTTCGCGCCAGTACGAGACTTCGGCGGCGAACGCCTCCGCCTCTGTGACCGGCTCCTGCGGCTCGTCCGCCTGCGTGTCCACCTCGACGCCCCCTGACCTGACCGGTCTTCACGGTGATGATGAATGAGCGGTACGTGAGTGCAGTTCATCATTCCGTCACCGTCCCGTCTGCCGGTTTCCTTCCCTCATCCGGCCCGCCTCGACCCCTGCGGGCCCCGGTAGAAGGAGGGCACGATGAGTCAGCGCGTGCTGTACCTGCTCAACATCTCCAACCCGACCGGCTGACCGCCGACTCCGGGTGGATCTTCGCCGACCTTCTCGCCCCCGCCCTGGCGGATGCCGGCGCCGAGGTCACCGTCGCCGCCCCGGCCCCGGCGGGTGACGGGCGGGCCGGCTTCCAGCGCACGGCCGTGCCGGGCACGAAGTACCGGGCCCGCTTCGCCCCGGACCTTAACCATCTGGTCGAGCTGATCCGCGAGGTCCGCCCGGACGCCGTGGTCGCCAACCAGATCGAGGCCGCCCCCGCGGTCCGCACCGCCCTGCTGGAAGCCGGATCGGACGCGCTGCTGGCCGGGTACTGCCACTACCTGCCGTTCTCCTTCACCGACGACCGGCAGCTGCGGGTGGACCCCTCGCTCAACGACGCGGGCCTCGGGCGGAGCGTGCTGCTGGCCTTCGCGGCCGGTCTCGCCGCCTGCGACCGCGTTCTGGTCCACTCCTCCACCGCCGCCTCCTGGACCACCGCGGCGGCCTCCCGGATGTCCGTCGACCTGGGCGAGAAGCTGCGGGTGGTGCCCGCACCGCGCGACGAACGCCTCGTGCGCGATCCGGCGGACGCCACCGCGCCCAACGGCGCTGGGGCGGTCGGCATCTACAACCACCGGCTGTACGCGCACTACGGCACCGCCCGGTTTGTCGATGTCGCCCGGCAGATGACCGGGCCCACAGTCCGGCTGAAGGTCATGGACCTGTTCGGGGAGCGCCGCACCGACCGCACCCGCCTGGACTCCAGCCCTGAGCGGCACCGCGCCGAACTCGCCGCCCTGGACGGGGTGGAGGTCGTCTCCGATCGCGGCGACCGCGTCCGCTACCGGAACCTGCTGGCCGGCGGGCACTTCGGCATCGCCCCGTTCCGGGCGGGCTGCCCGTGGTCGATGTCGGTGATCGACTGCCAGGGCATGGGCCTGCCCGTGATCGCCCCGCGCCTGGGCTGGCTGGCGGAGCACGTCGACGACGAGCTGCTGTTCGACACGGACGCCGAAGCCGTCGCCCTCGCCGAGCGGCTGGCCACGGACACCGAGTTCTACGCGGTGCACGCCAAGCGGGCGCACGCCTCCACCGCCGACTTCACCCCGGCCCTGGTGGCCGCCCGCTACCTGGAGGCCGTCTCATGACCGGGGCCCGGTTCGACGCGGTGATGCTCTCCTACGACGAGCCGCTGGCGGACAAGCTGCACGCCCGCCTCCAGCGGGTGCTGGGGCTGAAGGTCAAGCGGCTGCACGGGGTGCACGGGATGCGCCGCGCCTACCGGCTGGCCGCCGAGGTCGTCGACGCCGAACAGTTTCTGCTGGCGGACGGGGGCTTCGTCATCGACACCGAGTTCGCCGTCGGAGACATCGAGCCGCTGGATGAGGGGGTGTCGCTGCGGGTGTGGCAGGCGGTGAACCCGCTCAACGGCCTGGTCTACGGCTACGGCGGGCTCAAGCTGGTCCGGCGTTCCGCGCTGCGGGAGCTCGGCGAGGCCGTCGACGTGCTGGCCGCGCTGCCCGGCCGGATCGAGTTCTCGAAGACGGTGGCCGGCACGACGCGGATCAACCAGAGCCCGTACCACGCGTGGAAGGCGGGTTTTCGGGAGTGTTCGATGCTCGCGCGTGGCAGTGAGTACGGCATGGACGACGCACAGAGTGCCCAGCGGATCGCGGCCTGGACGTCCGGCGGGCAGGGCGAGTTCGCCGACTACGCCACCGCCGGTGCCCGCGAGGGTGTCGCGTTCGCGGGCGAGGCGGCCCGCGATGCGGGGCGGTTCGAGACGCTGAACGATCCGGCCTGGCTGCTGGAACGCTTCACCGCCGCGCACGGGGACCAGGCGGTCGCCGGATGACCGGGTCGCTGGTGCTGATCGAGCCGTACGCCCACCGGCTCGGCGGCCACCACCAGCACGCCCTGGTCGCACTCGCCGCGGCCGGTCCCGGCGCTGTGGTGGTCGCCCCGTACGGGATCGGGTCAGAGGCGGCTACGGCCCTGCGTACGGCGGGGGCACGCATCGCGGGCCGACCGGCACCGTGGCCCGGGTGCTGTTCGTCGCGGCGAACACCGCGGCGGTCCTCTCGGCGGCCGGGCGGCGGGTCTTCGCCTCCCGCCGCTGGCCCACCGGTCTGCGGCGGGTCCCGCACCAGATCACCCTCCTCGCCCGCTGCCTCATCGAGGCCGCTTGCCTGCGCACGGCCCGGCGTCTCGCCCCGGCCCCGGGCGCGGTGGTGGTGCTTAGCGCGAGCGAGGCCCTGCACGGCGCCGCCGCCCTGCTCGGCGGACTGCCGCACCTGCGGTTCGTTCACGAGATGGTCACCACCGAGGACGCGGCCCTGCGGCTGCTGGGGCGGCTCGCCCGCCCCGGGGAGAAGCGGGTGCTGGCGCTGTACCCGACGGCCGCCGTACGCGACCAGCTCGCCCCGGCCTTCCCCCGCCTGCCCGGCGAGGTCCGTACCTTCGCTGTCGATGACGGAAGGCGGCTGAGCGACGCGGAGCGCGAGGGGGGCCGCGCGGCCTTCGACATCCCGGCCGGCGGGCGGGCGGTGTGCCTGGTCGGCGGGTGGTGGCCGCACAAGGACATCACCGTCATCGACGCCGCCCTGCGCCGGCTGAAGGAGCCGCTGCACCTGGTGGTCACCGGCCACCCGCTCGACGAAGCCGTTCTTCAGCGCTGGCGGGGCCTGCCGCGGGTCCTCCTCCACACGGTCCCCGGACGGGTGAGCGAGGAGGTGCTGCGGATCGTCTACGGCGCCGCCGACGCCGCCTTGGTCGCCCGCCACCGGGGGGTGGGCAAGGAATCCGGGCTGGTCATGGGCACGGTCCGGCACGGTGTCCCGCTGATCGTCTCCGACCACGACGCCAACCTCACCACTCTCCTGACCGGGCAGGACTGGGCCCGGATCTTCCCCGCCGGAGACCCGGCCGCCCTGGCCGAAGCCCTGGACCGCCTCACCGCCGACCTGCCCCAGCGGCCCGGTACCGGCGCCGCCGAAGCGGTGGGCCTGCCCACGGCGGCCGGGCAGGCCGCCTTCCTCACCGACGCCTACCGCCTGCTGGCCAAGGAGTGCTGATGCCCGCGAACCCGGCGCTGATCGCCGTGATCGGCCCCGTCGAACCAGCCCTGCTGGCCGCCTGGACCACCCACTACCGCGGGCTCGGCATCGAACGGTTCCACGTCGCTTTCCACTTCCCCGAGCACGTCCCCGACGCCTGGCGCCACCAGCTGGTCGACGCCGCACGCGGGCTCGGCATCACCCCGGCCGCCGTCAGCACCGGCCCGTGGCACGAGCACACCAACACCGAACTTCGAGACGCCCTGCGCGAGCAGGCCGGGACCGGGTGGCACCTGCTCGCCGACGCCGACGAACTCCAGACCTACCCCGCCCCGCTGAACGCAGTGACCGCCACCGCCGAGGAGGGCGGGCACCAGGTGATCGGCGGGCTCATGGACGAAGCCGGGCGGCTGCTGGAGCACACCGACCGGCACGGCGGGCGGATCGACGTCGCCGACCACCGCCTCTCCTTCCGCCGCGTGCGCCTCGACGAGCTGCCCGCCGGGTGGGAACGCGAGGCGAAGACGATCGCCACCGCGTGGCGCCCGCCCGCCGCCCGCACCCGCACCCGCACCCGCCCGTAAACCGGCGCGGGAAAGCCCCAGCGGGGCCACAATCGGCCTTGTACTGGACCATCGGTACAGCCATTAGTTAGCGCTAAGCAGTTGATCTTGACCGCCTAGCACACATGATCGACTCCGCGTGGATCTTCGCCGGAAGATCCACGTGGGAGATACGCGACGCGTACGGCTACCACCTGTACGAGGACCACGCCCAGGGCCGGAAGTTCCGGGCGTTCCTGCATGGGCGGGCTTGGACGGCGCACGCCGAGGGTCCGAAGGCGCTGTTCGATCACGCGGTGGGCTGGCTCCGCCGGCACCGGGTGCTGCTGCCGGGGGTGAGCGTGCTGGCCCGGCAGGTCGCCGAGGTCCGGCGCATCGCGGACAAGCGGCTGCACACCACGGTCGCCAAGGCTGCCTGGCGGGCCGATCCGGCCCTGCCCGGGGACCTGGTGGCCACGCTGAAGACTCCGGAGGGCAAGCGGTACTCGTAGCTGGAGCGGATGCGCCGACCGCCGACGCGGACCACGGGCACCGCGATGAAGGGCGCGTTGCAGCGGGTCGACGACATCGCCGGGTTCCAGTTGTCGATACGGAAGCCCGCCCCGGCGAAGGTGATCATCTCGCACTCCGGACAGGTCAGCAGCCGGATCATGCGCCGGTCGCCGAAGTGCTCGGCGTCGGCGAGCATCATCGCTACTGCTCGGCGAAGTGCCGCTCCCGGGCATACCGACGACGTGCGGCCCGACGGGCCAGGAGGGCCGTAGCGTGACGTAGAGCCGTTGCGGATCCCAGAAGGTTGCCGGCGGTACCACGCCTCTACGTCATGCTCGACGCAGTCACGGCAGCTACCCGAGCGCTGGGCCGTCAGGGCTTCAAGATCATCCCACTGCCCCTTTTGGGCTCACCTTGACTGGACCCCTGGAGGAGTTGGGGGCCGGCTTCCACGACCTGGCTACCGGCCCGCCGGTAGCCAGGCGCCCTACCAGGTTTCCTCCGCCACGCTTCTCCCGATCGGGCCGTTGATCTTCACCGTGCCGTGTTCCTGACCCACTCCGGTACGCCACGGCCCCCGTCATCGCGAAGGCACTCGGCTACCACGGCAAGACAGTCACCCGCCTGCTTACCGAAGCCGGAGGAACCTGGAGCCGATACGCCCCCGGCGACCACTCACGGTGACGTCAGGATTGACCTCACTCGTGCTAGATCCTGTCAAAGTACGAATCCGGGGTCTGTACGAGAACAGTTTCCTCCGTTACTACCTGCTCCATGACCGGTGTGAGGTCGGCACCGCCGCACTGGTTGAGGGGGGAGCCGATCGGTAGCCCGAGGAGGTTGCCGCCGGCGGCTCCGCGGCCTCGGGTGGTGTTGCCCGCTGCTTGGGCGCCGGTGTTCAGGTTGGCGCAGTCGGTCCCGAAGGCCGGGGACAGGAAGTCGCCGACTCCTCCCGCACTGGCAGGTGCTGCTGTGACCATGCCTGCTCCTGCGGCTACGGCGGTGAGCAGCGCGGCTGCGGTCATCTTTTTGCGCGTCATGCTTGGGTAACGACTGCGGTTACGGAGAGGCACGAGAACGTCGGTCCTCGTCGCCGTCAGCCCTCACCGAGACTTGGCGAACGCTTCGTTACGCGCGTGATCATGGCGGCGAGTATGCCCATGTCTCAGGGCCTCAACCACGCCACTCGAACCACGAGGAGTCGGTGAGGATGGCACCTTCGGCGGCCACACACGGTGACACCACGTCTGACCTCACCGAGGAATACGCGACACCTCAACATGTGGGCCTACCAGTCCCAAGGCCGACAATGGAAGGAGAAGGGCCACGCCTGCGCCTGTCGAAGGGATGAGAAGTGAGCACGTCCGCACCGCTCTCCGTGCTGCTGGTCGGCATCACCGGCTCCGGCAAGACCGTGCTCGCCCAGGCCCTCGCGAGCCGGGGGATGGTCCGCCTGTCGGTCGACGAACAGGTTCACCGACTCCACGGCCGCTATGGCGTCGACTACCCCGAGCACGAGTACTTCGAGCGAGAGGGCCCCGTCGTCGACGCCGTACGGCAACAGGTCGCCGACGAGCTGGCCGCTGGCCACGACGTCGTCCTCGACCACGGGCTGTGGCTGCGCGAGGACCGCGACGCGTGGAAGAAGATCATCGAGGCCGCGGGCGGCCGGTGGGCGCTGGTGTACCTCCCCGTCGAGAAGACGGAGCTGCTGCGGCGCCTGAACGAGCGCAACCAGCGCGCCGACGCCAACGCGCTCACCGTCACCCCCGGGGCGCTGGACGACTTCTTCAACCGCTTCGAGGCCCCGGCCCCCGACGAGGACGCGATCAGCGTCGGCGAACTGGACGGGGCACTGTCGGTGCGGTGATCAGCTCACCCACTCGTAGCCGTCTTCCTCATCCCACGCGGGCCCCTGGTCATCGCCGCTGAGCAGGTCGTTGATCTCGTCCTCGGTGAGCTCGACGTCGTCCACACCTCTCATGATGCCGAAGCCGCCCCGCACACGCCCCGTGGCCCACCCGGGTCGATGCCCCTCGCCCCCGCCCGGGTCTTGTGGACCAGACACGCGAGCATCGCGACCCGCTTCAGCGGCGCGTAGTCCCGCAGCAACGGCGCATCGGCCGCCCCGGTCTCCCCTGCGAAGTCCGTGATCTTCCCCGCCGCGACCCCCTCAAGCCACGCCTCGCTGTCACCGAGGTCGTCCACCCACGTCAGGTGATCCGCGAGCTTCTTGAAGTGCGACCAGCTCGGGCCCTGCGCGGACCGCTTGAGCTGGTTGAACAGCGTGGTGCCGTCCAGGCCGTAGATCTCCAGCAGCCCCAGCAGCCTCGCCCGGTCCTCCACGCTCATGCGGTCGTGGATACCCGCGCAGATCGAGGCATTCACCTCGACCCGGACCTTCGAGGCCAGCGCGTCCAGCGTCGAGAAGGCCGGCAGCTCCAGTCCGGCCTCCACCACCTTCTCCAGCGCGACGTTGATCAGGTCCGCCGGACGGTTCTTCGACGCGGCCTCCACCCGGATCGCCGCCTCCGCGACCTTGCGGGCCTCGGCCTGGTCGTACTTCGCCTCCAGGCGCCGCCGCACCATCGCGCGGTGGTTCTTCGCGGTCTTCTCCGCCGCATACGCGGGCCGGGTCCCTTCCGGCAGATCCACCAGGCGGCGCACGAAGTCGGCCACCATGTCCGGTATCTCATCCGGCTTCGGGAAACGCCCCATGCGCTGGTACGACTTCAGCGCCAGCAGCAACGCGAGCAGATGCCCGTCCGAGTCGGTACTGTCCGCCGCCCACTGCACCTCCTCACGGCTCGGCGCGAAGAACAGATGCAGCTCGTGCGCGGTGATCAGCCGCTTGAACCGCGGGTACGCGGTTCGCTCGATCGACGTCATCCCGAATGCCCCACGCGCCTCGATGCCAACAAGGAACGCGGGCGTCACACGCGCCCGCGGGGGCATCGTCGCCGTCCCCGATCTTGCTGCCGGGCGGAAGCGGCATACTCAGGACACCAAGCGGTCCACAGTGATATTGGAACCGCCGGAATCTGGCAACACCGTGCCGTTGAGCGGGCCTTCAGGACTTCAAGATCATCCCATGGCCCCTTTTGGGCTTACCTGGGTCATGCCCCTAGCAAGGCAGCGGAGCGGCCGCCGCCCTGCGCCGAGTGGCTTCCGGGCCGGAGCGGACCGGGTGGCGCGGTGGCCTCCGGCGTACCTCAGGGGTGCCTCGCGTATGCCCGAGATCAGGACAGTGAGGACGGCTTTCGGGGCGGGGGGATCTGTCGCAGCAGCTCCCACAAGGGGCGAGAGCCGGCGGCCCACTCGGCAAGGAGCTTGCGGTCCACCAGGTGCAGGCGCTGATCCTTCGCGAAGTCCACCGCGTTGCTGGTGATGCGGCCGTTGGTCAGCATGACCAGCACATCACCGCCGTGGACCTGGCGGCCGGTCCCGTTGAGGACGTGTAGGTCGGGCGTGCCGACGGGTTTGCCGGACCAGCCGTCCCTCTTGTGTTTACATTGGATTACCCACCTGCGTCCGTAGGGGTCGGTCGCTTTCACGTCGGCTCCGTTGTCGCCGCGGCCGCCGACTTGCTGCGCGTCCCGGCAGCCGTCGCGGTGCATGAGGTCGCGTACCGCGAACTCGAACTGGCGGTGGTGCAGACGGTCCAGCTGGTCGACCGCGTACCGCAGCCCCTGCGCCTTGATCTGCTCCCACCGTGCCGCTTCACTGCGGCGCCACCACCAGGTCGCCGCCGCGGCGGCCGCTGCCAGTAGCGTGAGGACCACAATCCAGGGATGCGCGGCCAGCCAGCGCAGGACCCCCATCACCAGGCTCAGGGCGACTACGGCGAGCAGGCCGATCAGCGCCAGCTGCTCCAGGCCCGAGTCCTTGCGTCGCCGGGGGCGCCGGCTTCGGCTGGTCCGCCGGGCGGGGCGGCGCCGGCTCACCGGCCGGTCCCGGCGCTGGGGAAGACGATCGGGTAGGAGACGGTCGGCTGCGGCCGCACCACCGGCTGATCCCAGCCGGGCCACTTGATCGGATCACCGTCGACTCCGGCACGGGCTTCTGCTCCCCAGGTGCCCCGCCCATCGGCTTGCTGCCTAACACGAACGCGGCGAATACGAATAACCCGAGGAGCATCACCTGCTTGCTCGACCCCGCTGGGTTGCGCCAGTGCGCGCGAACCTTGAATCCGTTGCGCTCGTGCTCCACGACAGACGGCACGCGGCCCCCTCATCAGTCAGGTTGTGCCTCCCTGCACAACTGACCAATGAAAGCACCCACCACTGACACCTCGTCACCGTTCATCAACTATTAGTGATCATCAGGTCATCCTGGGTTTTCTGCACGGGTTCGGCTGTGGAGATGAACGCCGGATTGCTCCGAGCGTGGGTCACCGGGCAGGCTGCGCGTCCGGAGGAGAGGGGACAAGCGTGTCTGAACACGACGACGCCCAGGCGGCGGAAGCGGCGCTCAGGAAGGCAGTGGAGGCGCTGGGCGGAGATGGCGCGGGCGCAGACGGCCAAGCCGCCCAGGAGGCGGTCCGGGCGCTTTCCGGCGGTGCTGGGCAGGAGTGGACGCCGGAGCAGGAGGGCCAGATCCGGGCCTTGGTGGAGCAGATCCGCAGGGTGCGGAAGCTGAACCGGCCGGACGCGGGCTGTGTGGCACCGGAAGCGGGAGTGGGGGGCCCGGGAGCGCCTGGTCGACCTGATGATGGCCGGCGGCCCGGAGCTCGTGAGCGAGGCGGAACTGCGGCTCTGGAAGAACCACGCGATGGTGGAGGTGCTGCTGGAGTTCGCGGGCAGCGCGATGAAGCAGGACGACATCGCGACGACGCTCGCCCGGATGGAGACGCTGCACACCGCCACGTACGAAGGCTGGCAGCAGGCCCGCAAGGCGCTGGCCGACGAACAGGCCGCCGCCGGCTGACCGGGCGCGGCACGGAGGAGGGGCCCGGCACCGCGTTGGCGGTGCGGGGCCCCTCCTCCGTGGCGGGTCAGAGGGTGATGTCGATTTCCTGGACGTCGGTGAACTCCACGTCCAGGTCGCGGGCGCGGCGGCCGTTGTCGCGGAAGTAGTGGTGGCCCAGGCCCTGCGCGGCGATGTCCAGGAGCTGCTGCTCGGTGGCGCCCTGATCGCGGGCTTCGAACAGCTTCTGGGCCCACTGCGGGGACAGCGCCTGGGTGATGTGCCGCATCCGGCCGTCGTCGGTGGTGCCCGGGGCCGCGGTGAACCCGAAGCGCGCCTGGGTGGAGAGGACGATCCCGGTGCTCGTCGCGGCGGCCTTCCTCGCCTTGGCCCTCAGCTGCGGCTGCCACCGCTTCTTGACCTCGCGGTCTATGCGGGCGGCCAGGTCGTGGCGGGGCCGCTTCAGCTGTCCCTTGATGTACCGCTCCACGGTGCGCTGGGACACCCCGAGCGCGGCGGCGGCCGCCTTGGTGCCCTTGAGCTGCTTGACCAGGTACTTCATCTGCGCCTGAGCGCTCTTGGGGGCGGGGCGGGTGAACGCCTTCTCTAGGGCGCGGTCCAGGCTGTCCCCGAGCGAGCTGACCATCGTCTACTCCCCGTCGTCGTCGGCCGGGCGGCCGTTCTTGATGTTCCGGGCGATGTTGAACAGGCCCCCGTTTTTCTCGAATTCCGCTTCCGCCCAGAGGACGGTCTGGGTGCCCTCGTGCTTGACCATCCCCGGCGAGACGCCGAGGCGGAACGTGCCGGTGACCGGCTTGCCTTCGGGCGTGTACGGGAGGAGGTCGATCGGGGAGGGCCCGGTGGAGGGGTAGACGAGGCAGTCGGTGGCGATGGCGACGGGGTAGATGTCGGCCGCCGCGGCGGTCTTCATCATCTTGCGGTGCATGATGACGCGGACGGTGGAGAGCACGGCGGCCCGGATGTCGGGGCGCCACGTCTCGCGCTCCAGGGCTGGCCACGGCTCGTAGAACGGGACCTCGCCGCGGCTGTTGCGCTGGCGCAGCTTGCCGATGCCGCCCTTCGCGGTCGCCTTGATCGCCTTCAGCAGCAGCTTCAGCGCCGGGTCGCCGTCCTTGACGCGGGCCATCGCCTCGAGGAAGGCGTGGTCGTCCATGCCGGGGGTGATGCCGAGGTCGGCCATCGTCGCCAGGTAGGCGTCGCGCAGCCGGTCGTACCAGGGGTCCAGGTAGCGGCCGGTCTCGGTGCGCACGTACGCCTCGATCGGCGCGACGTCGAAGCCGAGCTGGACCGCGTATGCGACGGAGGGTGTGGCGTACCAGGCCGGGCCCGTGGGGCGCTCCCCGGTCGGGGTGAACGGGGAGGGGAGCCGGTCGCCGTCGATGGTGCGGCCGCCTACGCGGGCGCGGGAGAGGTCGACGTGGGAGAGGTCGACCAGCCAGGAGCCGGGCAGCGCTTTGTCGAAGGCGGGGTTGTTGGTGAGGTGGGTGGGCCCGTTCAGGCCGACGAGGAGGCTGTTGGCGGCGGCGGCGAACGCCATGTTGACGTCGATGCCGACCAGGTACGGCTTCAGGCACTCGTCGTCGGTCAGCTCCCGGCACCAGCTGAACGGCTCCTCCATCAGCATCTCGGCCGGGGTCCGCTCGTGGTGGCGGGGCCACTTCCCCTTCAGGATGGGGTGCTCGTCGGGCACCTCGCACTCCACCACGGGATACACCTGCGTCAGGGCGTCGGCGTTGAAGGCCCGCTCGAACGTGCCGGTGGCCTCGTCCTTCTCCGCGCGGGTCGGCGGGCGCAGCGCCGTCATCAGCGCCACGCCGGTGGTCGCCGTGAAGCCGCGCGGCGTGATCACCCGCTCCGCGTACGAGCCGAGGAACCGCGCGAGGTCCGCCGCCGACATCGTCGGCAGCTGCGGGTCCTTCTTGTCGTCCCACTCGCTCGTGGGCAGCGCGCCCCAGGCCGGGATGCACAGCTGCACGCAGCGCCGCTTGCCGTCCTCGGGCCGGTAGAAGATCCGCGTCCACGCGCCGAAGCCGCGCTTGGTGAGCTCCAGCCCGGCGCGCTCGACCTGCTTGACGACCTTGTGACGGTCGTTGAGGCGTCCGGCGCTGCGCTCCTCGGGCGTGAGGGTGGTGGGCAGGCCGTAGCGCTCCAGCGCGGCCGGAGTGAGGACGAGCATCGGGTCGGCGTCGTAGCCGCTGCGGTGCAGGCGGGCCTGCCCGAGCTTCGCCTCGGTCAGCGTCCAGTCGACCAGGGCCGGCAGCGTCTTGGCGGGCACGTCCAGGACCAGGCCGCCGACGCAGTACGCCACGACCTGGCCGTCCTCGACGTCGAGGACGGCGAGCGGACCGTTCTCGAACCGCGGATCGGCGGCGGCCCGAGCGGGCGCGGGCTTCGCGACAGCCTTCTTCGCACCCGGGCGCCGCGACGACGCCGACGGCTTGGTGTCCGCCGCCGGGCGGGGCGGGGTCTTCACGGCCGCCGGCGCTTCCGGCACCGAAGTGTCCACGGCGGAAGGCGCGGGCGGGGACGGAATGTCGAGAGCGGGTGTGCTCGTCTGCCCGTACCAGGACGTAGGCGCCGTCGTAGCGGCGGCCGGGGACGGGAAGCGCGCGGCGAGGCCCTCCAGAAGCCGGGCGTACGCGGCGCGCTTCGGCGGCCGCGGCTCAGTCCGGCCCGTCTCCCAGTTCCCCACCGCCTCACGGCGGGCCTGCAACACCTTGGCGATCTGATCCTGACTCAGCCCTGCCGCCTCCCGCAGCCGCCGCCGCTCCGAGGGGGCCGGCAGTTCATCCTGCGCGACCTGCTCCAGCAGCGCATCGACCGCACTGAACAGCTCGTTCTCATCCGTGGACACAGAGGTCACCTCCACTCACCACCATACCTCAGTCGCTCATGAATCGCGCATAGATCGCGCAACGAATCGCTCATTAGGGGTGCGTTGCGACACGGGGTGGCGAGGGCCGTGCAACGGGAGTTGCCGCAGCTCAGAGGCGCAACGGGGTCTGTTGTAGGGGTCTGTTGCAGCGGGTGTTGCAAGGTCGCGTTGCATTGTTGCGGGCAGCCGCAACGGCGACGGTGCGGTCGGCATGGCTCCGGGCTCGGCGCGCGGCCGGGTGCCAGGCTGTCGCCGTCCTGCCCCGCCGGCCTTTTGGGAGCTCCGCCGTGTCCGTCGCGTTCCGCATCAGCTGCTGCCTGTGCCGCAAGAACATCCCGCCCACCGGCGACGTGTTCGCGCTGGACGCGGAATGGCAGCGCCGCTTCCCCGACATGGTCGGCACCCTCGCCTGCCGAACGTGCGCCCTGCGCACGACGTGGCGCTGCACCGGCCGCGACGGCTCCTTTGTCGATGGCCATGTCCCCGTCGCCGACCGCCGCTGCTTCGATGCCTGGAGCCACGTCTCCTGCCCTGGGACTCACCGCAGCATGGTGCAGGAGCACCCCCGCTCCGGTTTGCTCCAGGGGGCCGAGCCGTACCTGCGCTGGCGCGCCAACCACAAGGACACCGAGCCCGACGTCGCCGCCGCGCTGAGCGCTGCTCTGGACGAGTGGGACACCGCGCAGTGCAGCGGTGTCGCCACCGGCCAGACGGCGGTTGTCTGACCTGCTACGCCCGTCCCGCCGGTGGAGCGCGGTTGTGTCTACCGGCGGCGGCCGCCGTCGCGGGTGAGGAGGCGCCGAGGCCAAGGTCATCGAGTCCGCCAACGGCAGCACCCGCACCACGACGACCACCCACGACGTCGCTGGCCGGGTCGTGAACGTCAAGACGACCGGCGGCATCGGCCAGGCCGTTCCCGAGGCCACCACCGAGTACGACCCCGCCACCGGCACCGCCGTCAAGACCGTCTCCCCGACGGCGGGCACCATCACCAAGGCGTTCGACAAGCTCGGCCGCCAGATCGGCTACACCGACGCGGACGGAGGCACGACCACCACCCAGTTCGATCTCCTCAACCGGCCGGTGAAGGTCACCGACTCCGTACCGTCCACCACCACCTACACCTACGACCACACCGCCGAACCCCGAGGTCTGACCACCACCCTGACCGACTCCGTCGCCGGTGCCTTCACCGCCACCTATGACGCGAACGGCGGCGTGGCCGACCAGAAGCTGCCCGGCGGCTACACCCTCAAGATCACCGAAGACACCACCGGCTCGCCGACCGACCGCGTCTACACCCGTGACAGCGACGGCTCGATCGTCTACTCGGACGCCGTAACAAAGTCCATCCACGGCCAGGCCACCACCAACGCCGAATGGGCCTCCCAGAACAACCGTTACGACGCCACCGGCCGCCTCGTCAACGTCGAGGACACCGCCGACACCATCTGCACCCGGCGCAGCTACACCTTCGACGCGCGTGCCAACCGCAAGACCCTGACCACCGCGACCGGTGCCCCCGGCGCCGACTGCCCCACCACCGGAGGCACCACCACCACCCACACCTACGACAGCGCCGACCGCCTCGTCGACACCGGATACGTCTACGACGCCTTTGGCCGCACCACTGCGCTGCCCGGCACCACCATCGGGTACTACGCCAACGACCTCGTCTACCAGCAGACCTCCGGCACCACACGGCAGACCTGGCAGCTCGACGCCGCTCACCGGCTGCGCAACGCCAAGTCCGAGACCGGCAGCGGCAGCACGTGGACCACGGTCGACAACAAGGTCAACCACTACGACAACGACGGTGACAGCCCCCGCTGGACCGTCGAGAACATCACCACCAACGAGATCACCCGCAACGTCAGCTCCCCCGAAGGCGACCTGGGCGCCTTCACCTCCGCCACCGGCGAGACGGCGCTGCAGCTGACCAACATCCACGGCGACGTCAGCCTCAGCCTGCCGCTGGACACCAGCAAGGCACCCATCGCACTCGACGCCGACGAGTATGGCAAGCCGCGGCCCAGCATGAGCCCGGCCCGCTACGGCTGGCTCGGTGCCAAGCTCCGCTCCGCGGAGACCCCCACCGGCCTGATCCTCATGGGCGTCCGCCTCTACAACCCGGACACCGGCCGCTTCCTGTCCCGCGACCCGGTCTACGGCGGCAGCCACAACGCCTACGAGTACGCAGGCGGCGACCCGATCAACAAGTTCGACCTTGACGGCCAGTGGATCGTCATCGCCGCCCGAGGCCTGTGGACCGCCGGCCGGGCCTGCTGGAGCCGCTGCTCCTCCTGGGGCCGCACCGCGTGGGGCTGGGGCCGCAGCGCCTGGAGCTGGTCGCGCACCAACGTCCCGCGGTTCGGCCGCTGGTCCTGGGGCAAGGCCCGCAGCGCCTACCGCTGGACCGCGCCCCGCGTCCGCGCCCCATTCCGCTGTGGCATCTACGGAGCCGGCGTCGGTATGTTCGGCTCCATGATGGCAGGCAGCTGGGGCGTATATCCCTACGGATTCCGAGGATCCGACCGCGCGGACACCTGGGGAACCACCGGCGGCATCTACGGAGCCTACGGAGGCTCCCTCTACGGCTTCGCCCGTCCCGGAGCCCGGTGCGCCCGATGACAGCCGCCCCGAACCGCCCCTCCACCCGGTGGGGCACCCGTCCCGCCAACCGGATCGCCGTCGCCATCATGCTCAACGGCATCGTGCTCTTCGGCGCGGGAAGGGGCGCGGCCCAGACGGGCGACAGCCTGCTCCAGGCCCTTGGCTCGGTGTATTCCCAGCCTGCGGCCTGGACGTGGACTGCGCTGGTTCTGGCCTACTGCGGTCTTTCCCCCGTTGTCCTGCCGGAGCTCGTCTCGCGAAGGGACAGGCTCAGGCCGCCCACGGCCAAGGACAGGGTCAAGGTCATGCTGTTCTACGGGGTTCTCGTATGGGGCCTCGTGGCGCTGGCAGGCGCCACCACCACCCTCGGCGCAGCGGACGCACTCTCCAAGTGCGCCACCGCGCCCGTCACCTGGCTGCTCATGGCCGCAATGACGGTGTACTGCCTGCTGTCCCCCGCCGTGCTCCCCGTGTTGTGGGACGAGGAGAAGGACAGCTGATCGTCCAGCAGACCGGGCGTGCGTAAGAGGAGGGCCTTCCCCCAGGGGGAGGCCCTCTTCCGCTTGGGGGGTCTGTTCGTCGGCCAGGGTGATGATCCCGCGCATCTTCGGGCCGGGAGGCCAGGGCCTCGGCGACGCCGGCCGGCAGACGGAGCCAGTCGGCTACGACCAGCCGTTCCAGTACCTGCTCGGCGTCGCCGGACATCCAGCCGGTGAGATCGAGACGGCGGTCGACACCGGCAAGGTCGACGTCGATGGCGAGCTGGCCCGCCTGCTGCAGCGCCCGTGTTCCCCGACCTCGTGGCGCCGGTCCCGGACGGCCGCCCGGCTAGTAAGAACCGCCGTCCCGCACCCCGCTACGACGTCAGCAAGACCGTCAAACGTCCCGAAACCCTCAAGGCCATCGGCAGACCCGGTAGATCCTGGTAGATGCTGGTAGATAAAGAACAAGCTGAACACATCCCCCACAACGCCTCGGCCCACAACAACCCACCCATACAGGGGGAATCGCCCATCCCGGGCATGCCGTAATACTTAAGTAGCGAAGCTCGGCCACAGTCGTGCGGCGGCCCGAGGGAGGTCCCCGCCGAACCCGACCCCCTTTGCGGCGCCGCGAATGCGTGCACGTAGCATCCGGCTCACCAGGGCTGTCACCTGGTGATGATGCGACAGGGGTTGGGGAACAACTTGAGACTCGGACGTGCGCGTGGGACGGCTCTGGCCGTCGCGCTCGGTGTCGTGGCGGTACTCGGATTCCAGGGAGCGGCCAATGGCCTGGGCACCGACCCTCTGGAGGGCATCGACTACAGCGCTCCGAACAAGGCGGGCGATCCCGTCGAGGGCAAGGTGCAGAAGCTCGCGCTGAAGGAGAAGGGGGACGACAAGGCCGTCCTCTCGCAGCAGGACACGAAGCCCTTCGGGCTGCTGGGAGTCTCTTGGAGGAACCCTTCCGCCAAGCTGAACGGGTCCATCGAGGCCCGCACCCGGGACGCCGAGTCAGGGAAGTGGTCGAAGTGGATCAGTCTTGAGCCGGTCAAGGCGGGGCTCGACGGTCCGCGCCCCGGCGCGCGTGGTTCCACGGAGCCCGTGTGGGTGGGCCTGTCGGACGGGGCCGAGGTTCGGATCGGCGGTGAGGGCGGCGCCGAGCTGCCCGACGGCCTGGAGCTGAACCTCGTCGACCCGGGCACCGCCAAGGCGAAGAAGAGCAAGAAGAAGGGCGACAGCCTGGCCGCGGCCCCGGTGGCGTTCGCCGCCCCCGCGGTGGACCCCCCTCCCGTGGTCGAGTCGCCCCCGTCGGTTCCCGGTCCCGCCTCGACGGCGGCCAAGCCCGAGGTGAGCTCGCGCGTGGCGTGGGGAGCGGACGAGTCCCTGAACGACGAGGGCCCGACCTACCTGCCCAACGGGAAGATCAAGGCGGTGTTCGTCCACCACACTACGGTGGCCACCCCGTACGAGTGCGCTGAGTCCGCGGCCATGGTCCGCAGCCTGCACGTCTACCACGTCAAGACCAACGGCTGGCGCGACCTCGGCTACAACTTCCTGGTCGACCGCTGCGGCAACGTCTTCGAAGGCCGTCAGGGCGGTGTGGACCAGCCCGTCAACGGCGCACACACCTACGGCTGGAACGCCGAGTCGACAGGCATAGCCGTGCTGGGCGACTACACCTCTGCCGGCGCGTCCCCCGAGGCTCTCGCGGCGGTGGCGGACATCGCGGCGTACAAGCTCGGCCAGTACGACGGCGACATCAACGGCACGACGACGCTGGTAGCGGGCGACACGCAGAAGAACTACTTCGGCACCCAGTTCACGAAGGGCCAGTCCTACACCTTCAAGGCACTCTCGGGCCACCGGGACGCCTTCAACACCCAGTGCCCGGGCAACTCGCTCTACCCGCAGCTCGGCTCCGTCCGCGCGTCGGGCCCCGCGGCGAAGCTGAAGATCGCCAAGGTCAACGGAGCCGCGGCGCAGCCGAACGCCTCCTTCGAGACGCGCGGACCGCTGACCGTCGAGTGGGACACCAGCACCCCGAGTGACCGGCTCACCAAGTTCGAGCTGCTCGTCGACGGGAAGCCGGTCGCGATCACCGGAGGCGGTGCCCGTCAGGCGTCCACTTCGCTGGCGCTCGGCAGCCACCAAGTCGAGGTCGTGGCGACCGCGTCGAACGGGAAGGTGGCCACCAGCCTCCCTGTCACCGTCGTGGCAGCGGTCAAGGACGTCAAGTTCGTGCCCGTGGCCCCGAAGCGACTGATGGACACCCGTGAGGGCCTCGGCACCCCACAGGGCAAGGTCGGGGATGCCCGCGAGGTCACCCTCCAGGTCGCGGGCGGCACCACCGGCATCCCGGCAGCCGGCGTGACCGCCGTGGCGCTGAACGTGACGGCCACCGAGCCCACCCGGGCGAGCTACGTGTCGGTCTACCCCGCCGGCGCCAGCCGCGCCAGCGCGTCGAACCTGAACTTCACGCCGGGCCTCACCATCCCGAACATGGTGATCGTCCCGGTGAACGACGGGAAGGTCACCTTCTACAACAACGCGGGTGACGTCCACCTGCTGGCGGACATCACCGGCTACTTCACGGCGAGCGGCGAAGGCTCCACGTACGTGAGCTACGGCCCGACGCGCCTGATGGACAGCCGGGAAGGCCTCGGCGTCCCGAGGCAGAAGATCGCCGGCGGCCAGACGGCCACCCTCCAGGTGGCGGGCGTCGGCGGCATCCCGGCCACGGGCGTCAAGGCGGTCGTGCTGAACGTGACGGCGACGGAGCCGACGCAGTCGAGCTTCGTGTCGGTCTACCCCTCCGGCGGAACCCTTCCGACGGCGTCGAACCTGAACTTCACCGCAGGCCGCACGATCCCCAACCTGGTGGTCGTCCCGGTATCGGCGGACGGCAAGGTCAGCTTCTACAACCGAGCCGGGGACGTCCACCTGATCGCGGACGTGACCGGCTACTTCTCGGACAGCACCGCGGGCTCCTCGCACACCAACATCGGGCCCAGGCGCCTGATGGACACGCGTGAAGGCCTCGGCGTCCCGGGCACGCTCGGCGGGGACAACACGGTCACCCTCCAGGTCGCGGGCGTAGAGGGCGTTCCTGCCACCGGCGTCACCGCCGTCATCCTGAACGTGACCGCGACCAACCCGACGCAGCCCAGCTTCGTGTCCGTGTTCCCGAGCGGCACGACCCGCCCGACGGCGTCGAACCTGAACGTCACCGCCGGCCAGACGATCCCCAACCTGGTGATCGTCCCCGTCGTCGACGGCAAGGTCAGCTTCTACAACCGGGCGGGCCGCGTGGACCTGATCGCCGACATCACCGGCTACTTCAGCAAGTGAGCTAAGGCCTGTTCTAACAGTGTTGGTCGCAGCCATTCGTTGACGACTGCGACCAACACGGTCGCTTTGTAGCGGACGGCGAGTTTGCCGAGCCGGACCGCATGCGGGCCTCGGCCGCCTTCGCCGCGCCGCCGCCGACCTGAGCCGCGCGCCGGTCGCGGTGCCGGGAACGCAAAAAGGCCCCCGTTCCGCCGGAGTCATCCGGCGGAACGGGGGCCTCTCGTTGTGCTGCCCGGCCCTACCTGCCCACCAGGGAGGCGGGGTCGAACGCGATCGGAAACGGTCCCTCGATGTGGGCGACGGCGCCCACCAGGAGCGGCGGCTGGTCGAAGTACGCGCCGTTGTGGAGGTGGCCGATCAGGAGCCGCGGCGCGGGTCCCAGCTCGATGCGCCAGTAGTGCTCGATGCCCGCCGCCGCATACAGCGACGGCTTGAGCTTACGGTCGGTGACGCGGGTCGACGGCGAGGCGATCTCCACCACCACAAGAACGTGGCGGGCGGACACGACGACGCCCGACTCCTCGGAGGCGGCCACCGAGATAATGGCCAGGTCCGGGATCAGCAGTCCGTCAGAGACGATGACGTTGATCCCCTCGAAGACCTCAACCTCGTCGGAGTCACCATCACGATCCACGGCCGACCATTCCCACCGCCACAACGGCTGAATCATCACATCGGTCACGCCCGCCGGCGCCCCTCGCAAGATCCTGTTACGAGTTCTCAGTAGACGAAGAGGCTTTTACGCGCGAGCTGTTCGGCTTCCATCGCCGCAATTGCGTCACGGCAGGCGTTGGTGAACTTCCAGAAGTCCGCGTTGGTGGTGGCTGCACGGTTGCTCGCACCGGAGAAGTTGCCGAAGAGGCTCTGACGGAGTTCGGTGGTGATCTCCAGCTGGCCGCCGCCCTCGGCAGTCAGGGTGCGGTTGCAGATGTTCTCCGGCAGGTCGCCGTTGAGGTCCTCCGGGTTACCGCCGAGCACCTGGAAGCCTGCAGCGCTCAGCTTCGTGGACAGCAGCTGGCGGAAACGGGGGTTGAGACCGCCGACCACGACCGCCTTGGGCTGACCCGTGGGCGCGCCGGCCTGAGCCGCGGTGCAGCCGTGCAGGCTCAGGACATTGGCGCTGCCGGCTGCCATGGAGCGCGCAACTGTGTCGTCACAGTGCGACGCCGTGACATGCAGCTCGCCGTTGTTGGAAGACCGCATGCCTTCGAGCATCCAGTAGTCGTATACCGGGGCGCCCGTCGTGACGGGTGCCAGGGTGTCGGGGCGGTAGCCCGCTATGGCCAGGCAGAGCTCGGAAGTACCCATCTCGATTCCGCCACCGTGGATGGCCATCACACTGGTCAGGCGGGGAAGAGGGGTGGTGGTCTTGTCGTTGTCGAGGACCTCGTGCCGCTTGAACCGGCGGGCGAAGTCCTGTCCTTCGATCGCCTTCGCGTACAGGTCGGAGTTCGATGTGTAGAGGTCGCCGCCGGCAGCGGCGGCCGGAGTCGCGGCGAGGCCGGTCAGGAGCGGACCACCCGCAGCTGCGGCCACGAGGGAGGCGAGGATAGTCCTGCGACTGGCGTGAGACTGGGACATCGTGATCCTTCAGTGCTGTGCGGGTGATCCGGGCATGCGTTCGACCCCGGATCACCCGGCGCGGGAAGGAAGGAGGGCGCAGCACGATGGCGCGACTGCAGAGTCGGACCCCCCTTCCGATGGCTGGAATTGTAGCGGCCGATGTGATCAGACGGAGGCGAGTTCAAGGGCTCCGGTTCCCTCCCCGCGCTGGTCAGGCGCGGCCCCGCCCAGCGTTCGCCGGATACGGCCGCCCAGCAAATCCATGATTTGAGGCGCCGTGTGGTGGGTCGGCTGTCCGCGCGATAGTGCTTGGCTGCGCGTCGGATGCGCGCGGCGAGGGTCACGGAGATTGGTGGTGGCTTCGGCTCTGCACACGGTCACCCGGGTCGACCAGGACGCGCCGCTGGACGACACCATGAACGCCATGCGCGACGCGGGCACCCACCTCACCGCCGTCACCGACGACAGCGGCACGGTGATCGGCTTCGTCACCATGGAAGACGTCCTCGAAGAACTCGTCGGCGAAGCCCCCTGACCCCCTCGCCCAACCAGGGAGGCCGGCCCCATACCGGGTGCCGGCCTTCGGCATACGGCCGCCCGCGGCTCCGGGCAGGAAGACAGACAGCACCGGTCACCTTGCCGCGGAGCTAACCGGGTGTGGCTGGTACGTGCGCGTAAGGCGCCTCGGGACTCTTCCGGATGGGCCTGATCGGGTTGTCCTGGAAACCGTGCCGCTCCGAGTACAGCCACCGCAGGGGTCCGGCGGGCAGAGTGGCCTCGTCGGCAGGATGTCCACACCTCCTACCGCGTCCGGCTGCGACCGCGGTCGATCGCCTCTTCTCACGGTCGCAGCCGGCCCAGAGCGCAGTCGCTCTCGTCGATTCATGCCCCTGCCCTGACGCTCCATGGCCCCGACCACGGCGGCGTGGAGGTGGATGTTGCCGGGGTGGGGGGTCGGCGTGGGCAATGCCGTGGCGCATGTCCGCCGCGCCACGACGACGGCCCGGGTGATGCCGGTGGTGATCATGGTCGCCGGTGGCGCCGTCTAGCTGAAGTTCCTCGAGGCCATCAGCAAACCTGCAGATCTTGGTAGTAGAGAACAAGCTGAGTGCCTGCCTTTCTGAGTACGTCGCTACTGTTTCCCTGTCGTCGTCCGGGGGCCCCGGACTGATTTGAGGGGTGGGCAAGTGGCTAAGACCTGGTTCGAGAAGGTGTTCCGCAGGAGACCGCACCCGGTGCTGCGCCTGCTGGGGAACCTCGCGGGTTGTGCACTCCAGTTGGTCTTCGTGATCATCGCGATCACGCATTTCCACAGTGCCTGGCGGTGGCTCGTTGTCCCGATCGGACTCTGGGGGATGGTGGGCGACGGCCGGGGCGTGGCCTTGGCGGTGCAAGACCTTCGGCGGCGCGACACCGCCCTGGCTCCGGAGTGACGAAGTCGGAGCGGCAGCATCAGCCGGATGTGGCACGCCACCGAAGGCAACGTTGACGAGCAGAATCCGGGCACACCGAGCCGGACGACGACCGTACGGGCCACCGACACGTCGGCGTCATCGACGGGGCGGCACGGCTGCACGCCTTGGGCGGGGCACGCAGGTAGGCCTCTGCTGTCACCGGCCGCCTTGCAGATCCGCCGGCCGCGTCGCCCGACCCGGCGCCTTCCGGCGGGACCGGTCCCAGCGACAGCCGGTGCTGCCTCGTAGGCTGCGGCCATGACTGAGACCCAGACGCCCCGCGACGCCTTCGAGCTGCTCATGGCCGGCAACCAGCGCTTCGTCTCCGGCACCCCCGAGCACCCGAACCAGGACGCCACCCGCCGCACCGAGACCGCACCGTCCCAGCAGCCCTTCGCCGTGCTGTTCGGGTGCTCCGACTCCCGGCTGGCCGCCGAGATCATCTTCGACCGCGGCCTGGGCGACCTGTTCGTGGTCCGCACCGCCGGGCATGTCGCCGGTACGGAAGTGCTCGGCAGCATCGAATTCGGTGTGAGCGTCCTCAACGCGCCCCTGGTCGTCGTCCTCGGCCACGACTCGTGCGGCGCCGTCGCCGCGGCCTGCTCCGCCCTGGAAAACGGACAGACACCCGGCGGCTTCGTCCGGGATGTCGTCGAACGGGTCACCCCGAGCGTGCTGGCAGCCCGCGCCGCCGGACGCGAGACGCCCGAGGAGATCCTCGCCGAGCACATCGAGCACACCGTGGACCTGCTGCTCGAACGCTCACGCGTCCTAACCGAACGGGTCGCCGACGGCCGCCTCGCAGTGGTGGGGCTGTCCTACCGGCTGGCCGACGGCAGTGCACACCTCGTCGCCACCCGCGGCATCGATACGGCGGTCCACACCGCGTCCTGACCATCCCAGCGCGCACTGCCAAGCCCCACCGCTCCGTCACCCCGTCCGAGCACGGAGACGCCACCCCAAGGCCCTGACCCCGCACACCCCAAGTGCCAACAGACCCTGCAGCCAGATCCGACCGCCCAGGAAGCAGACCGCACCCACTCCACGAAACCGCCGCTGGCACCGCGCCCCTCCTACCCCTCAGCCCAGCCGCCTGAAGTCCACGAACGCGCATCGACCGACTTCACACGCTGCTCCGATCCCGGCCAGCCGCTGCCCGAACCCCCTGCGACAATCGCCGCTCCTCTTCCCGCCGGCCCACCCGCACAGGGGAAGTGCGCCCAGAACCCGATCTCGACGACAGAGCCAACATGGCAGGGCGCACCTGTCAGCGCTGAGGGGGGACGGGCGGGCGGCGGCCGGAGAGAGCTTCGGCCCGGCTCATGAGTGCTGCGGCGATGTCGGCGTATTCGCCGCGGGCAACGGACTGAAGCAGTTCGCAGAGCGCCGCGAATTCCCCAATCCGTCCGGCCGGCGTGCTCAGGACGTCGGCGAACTCCTCCCGTACTCGCGCCGCGACGGCGGGCACGCGCAGGCTGTAGGCATGAAGGAGGCCGGCGTCGAAGCCCACGGGCACGCTGCCCCAGCGTTCCCAGTCCATGATCGTCAGCGGGGTGCCGGTGAGGTTGGCCCAGTGCAGATCGCCGTGCCCGGTCACCCGCTCGATGCGGTCCGGGGCGTCGATACCGAGGAAGAGCGGGAAGGAGCGGCGCATCCACAGCGTCCTCACCGCCACCCGGTCCGTCGGCACCTCGGCCAACACGTCCAGGGCTTGGTGCAGCTCGGCCCACCACCCGTCGGTGAGGCCCGGGTCGGTGAGGAGTTCGGGGGTGGTCGGGGAGATCACCGGCTGGGGGATGTGGGTGAGGAGGTCGGCGTTGTAGGTCCAGCCGTCCTTGGTCCAGCGGACCGTGGCGTTCAGGCGCGGGCGCGGTACGGCGTCCGGGATGTGCTCGGCGCCGGGGATGCCCTCCTGCGGTAAGCGGGTGCTGGCCCGGTCGTCGGGGGTGGCTTCGACGCGGAGCCAGTGGTCGTTGCCTGCGCGGGAGCTGATGGTGCGGCCTTTCCAGCCCCACGCGTACGGCCGGCTCGTCGCGATGGCGAGGCGGTTGGCAGCTTCGGCGTGCGCGGTCTCCATCCGGTCTTGGGTGGCGTCATCGGGGGGCGAGTACATCGAGGACCTTCCTGAGTTCCGTGTCGGTCAGCGGGGTATCCAGGGCCGATACGGCGGCGTCCCAGTGGTCGCGCGTGCTGGCCGAGACCAGCAGGACGTCCAGGCTCGGACAGGAGCCCGCCGCGAGCAGGCAGGCCGCGGCCGGGTGGGCGCCGGGCCGGATCAACTCAACCAGTTCGGGCGTGATCAGGTCCAGGAGTTCCCCGCCGTGCAGGGGAGCGGAGGCGAAGGTGAGGAGGCCGGCGGAGCGGGCCTGGACCAGGGGGCCGCGGCCATCGAGTGCGCGGGTGATCGGCTGGGCCATGACCAGACTGACCGGCTGCTGCACGGCGGCCAGGTGGTGACCGGGGCCGCCCGCGTCGCGGGCCAGTGCCAGGAGTTCGGGGACGGTGAAGGCGTCCTCGGTGAACCCGGACCAGGTCGCGAGCCCGTACGCGCCGATCAGGCCGGAGGCGACCAGGTCTTCGAGGACCTCGAAGGCGGCCCGGAGTTCCGTGTGCAGGCGGTCGCGGTCGCCGTGGCCGGTGGTCTCGGGGTTGTGGACGAAGACGATGTCGGCGCGGCCGAGAGCGGCGACGGAGCGGCGGGTCTGCCAGTCGATGAAGTCTGGGGCGAGGCTGTGCCGGGCATCGGCCCGACCTGTGTGGAGCACCCCGGCCTTGACGGCCGCCTGGCCCTGGGCGTGGGTGTAGAAGCCGGTCTTCGTCGCCACCCGCACCGCCGGGAACGCGTCGAGGACCGGGCGGAGCTCCGCGTGGACGGCGCCTGCGCCGTAGTTCGGGGCGGTGTCGATCCAGCCGGTCCCGCCCTCGCACGCGGTCCGCGCCGCGGTGCCGGCGGCGTGGACGCGGTGGGTGCCGAGGGCTGCTTCGGCCGTCACCGGCCGGCCCCGGTGACGGCGGCGGCCTGGCCCTCGACGAGGACGGTGAGCAGCGCCGCGGTGTCGGTGACGGGCAGGCCCGCCTGTTGGGCGAGTTCGCCGAGTGTGGCCGGCTGCCCGGTCGCGAGCCGCGTGAGGAGGGGGCCCGCCGGGGTGGCGAAGTCCCACGCGGTCCCGGCCGCCGCGAGCGTCCACTCCCCCGTCTCAGGGTTCTGGTCGAGTCGGGCGCGCGGGCAGGTCAGCCGGACGGTCAGGTCGGGGTCGGCGGGGACCTGGCCCAGGTGGGGCAGGGACGCGTACGGGCGGCCGTGGTGGGTGGCGTCGAGGGAGCGGGCCCACCGGTCGGTGACCTCCGGGTCGTCCAGCACCGTCACGACGGCTTCGCGCAGCTTGTTGACGTACGCGCTCTGGGCGGTGGGGGTGTCGAAGCGGGGGACGTCGGTGCGGAAGCGGACGTTGCCCCTCAGCTGGTCGACGACCCAGGTCATGAAGTCGGCGCCGGTCTGGGTGGTGAGGCCGAAGGTCAGGTGGAGGGAGGGGGCGCCCTGGTCTGCGGTGACGGCGTGCCACCAGCCTCGGGGCAGGTAGAGGGTGTCCCCTTGGTTGAGAACGATGTCGGCGAGCGGCTCCCCGTCGGGGATCTGCGGGGTGTCGGTGTCGCGCCAGGTGGGGGCTGGGCGGGTGGGGCCGTAGATCCGCCACCGCTTCGCGCCCTCGACCTGGCAGACCACCACGTCGTGATCGTCCCAGTGAGTGCCGAAGCCCTCGGTCGCGGTCCACGACGCGTACGCGTTCACCTGGACCGGGGTACGCAGGAATCGCTCCAGGCCTTCGGCGGCCGCCGTGATGGGCGGGTGGAGTTCGTCGATCGAGTCGGCGACGAGGGATGCGCCCTCGCGGATCCGCGTGTGGAGTTCGGCGGGCTGGATGCGGTGCCACACCGTGGCCCGTCGGGTGGTGACAGGGACCGCGTAGCGGTGCAGCGGAACCATCTCGCCGCCCTGCGAGAGCCGCAGCCGCGGCGGCTCCAGCCGGTGGGTGGCGATCACATGGTTGAGGGTGGACCAGGACACAAGTGCTGCGAAGTCGTCGGGCTTGCCCCGGACGACGAGGTGGGAGCGGAAATACGACTGGGCGAGGAAGAGGTCCCCGCCCAGCCGCTCCGCCCACGAAGGGGCGTCGAACATCAGAAGATCAGCTCCTGCCGTTAGTCGTTGCCGTCCGAGCGGCCGGTACCGCCTCCGTCGCCCTCGTGCTCGGCGCGGGTGCGGGCGGCGTTGATCCGCCGGGATGCGAGGAGCAGGCCGCTCCCCAGCTTCGGGTCGGGCGTGGGGCTGTGGGGCATGAGTTCCTCCTGCTGCCGTGAGGCGGGCCGGTTGCCTGCCTCGGGTGTGCGTCGGACAAAGCCCGGCGCGGTTCCGCCCGGAAGAGCGGACGTCGTGACCGCCGCCGCGAGCGGGCCGCGGGGCGGAAGTTCGGGCGGGCCGGGCCGGTGCTCCCGAAGGAGGTGGGGCACCGGCCCGACAGGGCCGTGCCCTGAGCGGCCGGCGGGCTGCTGCGGTAGCTCAGGCCACCCGGCTCGGCGGGGACTCACGGGGCGGATCGCTCGGCTGGGGGGACCAAGGCGCAGCCCTTTATGGCGAGGCGGCGTTCGGTGCGGTCGGTGAGGCGGATCCAGAGGTAGGCGTTGGCGGCGTCGACGCCGTTCCAGCCGCTGCCCACCTGGACCACTTCCCCCTCGTAGGTGGTGGGGGTGCGGTAGTCGCCCGGGGGAAGGGCTTCGGGTCCGCGCACCACGTCTCCCACCGCGTAGGGCGGGGACACCGTGCCGGGGCGGCGTCCGGTGCGGCTGGCCACTGCCGTCATCCCTGGGAGCGTGCGGCGAGGGCGAGCTTCAGTACCTGGGCCAGGTGCGGGCGCACTGCTTCGGCGGGCGGGAGGGGAAGTTCGTCGTCCGGGGCGGTGTCCCAGCGGATGCCGTACGAAGGGGGCATTGCCACCCAGTCCTGCGGTCCGGAACGGACGTCGACCTGGGGGCAGTCGGCGAGGAGGGTGCCGGTGCCGGCTTCCACGAGCAGGGTCGCCGTGGTGTGCCCGGCGGTCAGGCAGGGGATGTGCAGGCTCTTGGCGTCGGCGCGGAGCATGACGCCCATGCCGATGGCGTGGCCGACGACCAGGGCGTCGAACTGCGTGCACGGGACGATGACTCCGGCGCCGGGCGCGGCCTCGAAGGCCGCGGTGAGGTCACCGCTCTCCAGCGGCTCCACGGCCCCGGCGAGGGGGTGGGCGCCCGGGGTGACGCAGGGCGTCGCCGTGGGGCTGTCCTGGCAGGTGCAGCCGGAGCCGGTGCGCTGGCGGTGTCCGATCACGACAGGCCAGCCGAGCCGCCGGTAGGCGGCGGCGCTCTCGATGGTGTCGCGGCCGTGCAGGACGTGCAGGATGTCGCCCATGTCGCCCCCCGTGCCCGGTTGGGAACCGTAGGTGATGGTCACGGCATGAGGGTCCCGCTCAACAGGAAGGGCGACCCACAGGAATTCTGTAGGCCGCCCAACTGGCATATGCGCCCCGCTGTCAGGACACGAGTTCCATCCCGCGCACCAGCCCCGACAGGGCGGCGGCCTGCGACGGTACGCCCCGGCGAACCATGTCGCCGACCAGCTCCCGGGCCATCGGGTGCGCGTGCACGTAGTGCGGGGCGCGCTGGGCCGCTGCCCGCAGGGTGACGACGGCGTCGCCGGAGCGGCCCATGCGGTGCATCGCCCGTGCCTCGTCGATCCGGTAGTGGGTGATGCGCTCCCGGCTCGGCATCGCCGCCACGTCGACGTCGTCGACGAACGACAGCCCGGTGTCGGGGGCGTCGACTTCGACGCCGGCCTCGGTGGTGTGCACCAGGACGTTGGCCCGGGAGAAAACGGTCTGCCACCGGAGGTCGTGATGGCCTTCCGGGAGGCGCTCGGAGACCTCCACCGCGCGGGTGGCCTGGCTCCAGGCCCCCTCCGCGTCGCCGGCGCGGGCGCAGGCGACGACCTGACGCAGCACCAGCGCGCCTTCCAGCACGAGGGCGTCGGTGTCCCCCGTCGCCGAGATCGGCTCCAGATCGCGCAGGGCGGCGTCCGCGACCGCCTGCGTCTCGCGGGCCGAGCCCTGGTGGAGAAGGGCGCCGCACCGGTCCCACGCGACGGCGGCCTTCACGATCGGGTCGTCCAGCTGGGTCGCGGCCCCGGCCGCGACCTCCGCCGCCACCCACGCCAGATCGGGCAAGCCGGTCTGGTTCAGGGTCTGGCGGGCGTTGCGGGCCGCGTCGACCAACAGGCGCAGGGCTTCGTCCCACTCGGCGGTGCCGCGCTCGTGCATCAGGATCGTGGTGTTGAGGTCCTCCAGCAGGGCGGGCAGGAGTCCGGCGACCGCGGGGAGGTTCGCGCCCTGGCGGTGCCGGTTCGTCGCGGCGGCCTGGTCCCGGACCCGCTGGACGTCGGCGGCCGGAGCGGACGGCACGAGACCGGGGTGGCCGGAGAGGATCAGCGAGGAGCGGCGCAGCGCCGCGCGGAGCGCGGGCACGTGCGGGACGGCGGAACCCAGTTCGCGGCGCAGGCGGTAGGGCTGTCCCAGGAGCCAGACGACGTCGACCTCGCAGACCGTGGCCACGGCCGTGATCAGCGAGTACCGGTCCAGGGGGAGGCGGCCGGCCTCGACGTCCTCGGCCCAGCGCTCCGAGCGGCCCACCAGACCGGACATCTCCGCCTGCGTCAGGCCTGCCGCGATCCGGGCCACGCGCACGCGCGCCCCGATGCCGGTGTCAGGGGAATGGGTCATGACGGCACCTCTCCGTTCTGGACTCCTCACCCGGACGGTACTCCCCACGGGCGAACTGCGGATACGCCAACTGCCCGACAGGGGCTGCCTGGTACGGGTCGTGCAGTTGAGGCGGATTCGGCCCGAGTATCCAGGCCACGATCAGTCCCGGGAGTGGCCGAACAGGATGCGGTAGCCGATCAGCAGCACCAGGGCGCCGCCGATGGCCGCGCCCCAGGTGGTGAGGTCGAAGAAATGGGTCTCCACGGTCTTGTCGAAGAAGATCTCAGAGAGCCAGCCGCCAATGAAGGCGCCCGCGATCCCGATGGGCATGGCGCCTATGAGGCCGCCTGGGTCGCGTCCGGGGAGGAGGAGTATGGCGATCGCTCCGGCCATGAGTCCGAGAATGATCCAGCTGATGATGGCCATGGTCGAGGTTGTCCCTGTAGCGACGTGGTGGAGAGGATGGCGAGGCCCGAAGGCGCCGGGGAGATGCCGGTCAGTGCCGTGGGGCGCTGGTGCTGTTCTGGCCGGCGGGCGGGGGGCTGATCACGTCACCGGGTGTCACCTCGATGACCCGCTTGGAGTCCCCGTCGGCAGGCGGCTGACCGGCTGCCCGGGCTCCGCTCTCGCTCTTCATCGCGCGGGCCTCGCTCTTGAGGATGCGGGCCGACTTGCCTATGGAGCGGGCGAGTTCGGGAAGCTTCTTCGCCCCGAGGATCAGGATGACGATGATGCAGATGATCGCTATCTCACTGATACCGAACATGGAGTTCTTCCCTCCAGAAGATAGGGCGCGCCTGGCGCCAGCGGCGGGCGGCCAGTCTGGGCCTGCGCTGCCGGTCGGGATCAGAGGTGGGAGCCGATGGCGGGCAGGAGGTCCTTGAAGGTCCGGCCGTCAGCCGGCTCCCCGATCGCGGACATGTTCCAGCCCGCTCCGGAACGGTGGACCTTGGCCATGACCTGCGCGGTGTACTTGCCGCCGCCGGAGAGGGTGTAGCGGGCCAGCTCCTGCCCGTTGCTCTCGTCGATGAGGCGGCAGAAGGCGTTCTCCACCTCGGCGAAGGTCTGTCCGGTGAAGGAGTTGACGGTGAAGACGATCTGGTCGACGTGCACCGGTACCCGCCCCAAGTCCACGAGGATGGACTCGTCGTCCCCGCCCTGGCCAGCGCCTCCGACGACATTGTCGCCGGTGTGCCGCACCGATCCGTCCTTGCTGACCAACTGCTGGAAGAAGACCACATCCACCGGCTCCTGGCCGGCGAAAAGGACCGCCGAGGCATCCAGGTCGATCTCCTTCGCGGTCATGCGTGCGAGGAAGCCCTTGCGCGGGGCGGCCTGCCATCCCAGCCCCATCCTGACCACGCTCAGGGCGCCGCCGCCCGACTTCTCCAGGCTGATCTGCTGGCCCTTGCTGAGATTGATTCCCACCGGTGTCCTCCTGGTGCTTTGGGGCCGAAACGTCGTGGCCCGGTGCCGCGTTGGCACGACCACCAGAATCTACATCACTGTAGAATCAGATGGCAGGGGGCGCGGCGTGAAGTGCGCCGGCCGCTCGAGCGTCCAAGCACGTGTGGCTCGGCGGCCGGTTGGCGCGGCATGGGCGGCCGGTCACTCCTGGGAGCGGTCCGGGGCCGGCGAGGTCCGATCTCGCGCGACAGCGGACCGCTGGCGCCGGGCTCGGCGCGGACGCGGTCGGGCGGGCGGGCGGGGGCGAGTGCGTATTGATGGGGCCGGGACCACAGAGGGGGGCGATCCATCAGGACGCGGTGCCATGGTTCGGCCCTGACAGGCCGTCTTGTGACGTTGGGGGTGCGGGTCGGCGGCGTGCGCTGCACAGGAGCAGGCTGGCGGTCACCGCGAGACAGCGATGACCATGACGCTCCAGCCTGCGCCAGTCAGGGCCTGAGCGAGGGGCCGCGCGGTTCTGGCCTCGTGAAAGGTGTAGCCGAGCATGAGGAATATCGTGGCCGCGATCGCAGAGAGGGCCGGGGGGAGCACGGCCACGCCCGTAAGCGATCCCCCTCCGGCCCCTCCGCTCGGAAATCACTCGGCGTCCGCCTGTGCTTGCACCCGAGCCAGGGCCATGCGTTCGGCCTTGCTTCAGCGGGGGTGACTCCGGCGGCCGCCTCGCACGCGCCGGTGTTGTCGAGGGCCACGCGAATGTCAGACGCGTGCAGTGCTCGGTGGGGCGCGAGTCCGCGATGGGCACGGTCGACCTCGTCCAGGGGGCCGGGGTCTTCATGAAGATCCCCTGAATGAGTGATTGGGCAATCGGCTGTCACGCCCTGTGGGCAGGCCCTGGCAGGGCCCGCCCACAGGCGCTCTGATGAGTCAGACGCCGACGCCGAAGTCGGAGGCAATCCCGGAGAGGCCGGAGGCGTAGCCTTGGCCGACCGCGCGGAACTTCCACTCGGCGCCGTTGCGGTAGAGCTCGCCGAAGACCATCGCGGTCTCGGTGGCGGCGTCCTCGGAGAGGTCGTAGCGGGCGATCTCGGCGCCGCCGGCCTGGTTGACGACGCGGATGTAGGCGCCGCGGACCTGGCCGAAGCTGTGGCCGCGGGTTTCGGCGTCGTGGATCGAGACCGGGAAGACGATCTTCGTGATGTCGGCGGGCACGGTGGCGAGGTCGACCTTGACGACCTCGTCGTCGCCCTCGCCCTCACCCGTGAGGTTGTCGCCGGTGTGCTCGACGGACCCGTCCGGGCTCTTGAGGTTGTTGTAGAAGACGAAGTGCTGGTCGGAGGTGACCTTCCCGGAGTCGCCCACGAGGATGGCGCTGGCGTCGAGGTCGTAGTCGACTCCCGTGGTCGTGCGCACATCCCAGCCCAGGCCGACCAGGACGGCCGTCAGGCCCGGGGCCTCCTTGCTCAGCGAGACATTGCCGCCCTTGGACAGGCTCACACCCATGTCGCATCCCTTTCACATTGCCCGCGGGCCGGGCGCTTTCCCGGGCCGTCGGCCGATCAGAATCAAAATCTACAACATTGTAGAAATGGAGGCCATGCGCCCTGACGTCCCCGGCCGGGTTCACGCCGTCCGGCGAAGGCCGCTTGCACTGCACGGGAAGGGCCGCTGCCGGGCCCGGTGGGGGCGGCATGCCGGATGTGAGAGCCCCCCGGTCCGCACCCTGCCGCTCCCGGCGCCAGCCCTTCACGCGGCCGAGTGTGCGCGGGCCGCTTCCGCCGACGAGGGGTGAAAATCTACAATGCCGTAGAAGATGGTGGGGGGGGAGATGGAGAGGCGAGTGGATGACGACCGAGATGTCCTGGCATGGGCTGCGCGTGTCCGCCGGGGCAAGGGTGAGCTGAAGGCGAGCGTCCTGGCTGCTCTCGGGCAGGCCCCGGGCCCGGTCTCCGCAGGCTGGGTGCGCCAGCACGTCGACCCGGCTCTCGCCCACACCACTGTGGCGACCACGCTGACCCGTCTGGAGGCGGCGAGCGCCGTGGTCCGTTGCCGTCTGGGCGGCACCGTGGTGTGGAGTGCCGTGACCGACGGGGCGGGACTGGCGGCCTGGCGGATGCGCCGGGTTCTTGAGGGTGAGAGCGACCGGCGGGCCGTGCTGCGATGTTTCGTCGCACGGCTGTCCCCGGACGAGGAGCGGTGGTTGCGCACGCGCTTCACCAGGGATGAGGGGGCACGCCCCGGAGTCCGGCCGGCGCCGCACCATGGGTGAGGTGAGCAGAAGGAAGACAGAGGCCGATCTGCAGATCATGCAGTCTGTACGATGAACCGCCCCGGCGCGCAGTTGGGGCCATACGTCGGGAGGGTGACGGCATGACGGACCAGAACACGGGCGGCGCCGAGCATCCCCGCCGACGCGGCCAGGGTGCGCTGGAGGCCGAAGTGCACGCGGCGCTGTGTCAGGCGCCGGGTCCTGTCACGGCAGGCTGGGTGCAGGAGCGGATCGGCGGCAGCCTCGCCTACACGACGGTGATGACCATCCTGACCCGGCTCCACGCCAAGGGCGCGGTCGCCCGGGAGCGGGCGGGGCGGTCCTTCGAGTGGACTCCGGTCGCCGACGAGTCCGGGCTGGCCGCGCTGCGGATGCGCAGGGTTCTGGACGGGGAGGCGGACCGGGAGGCGGTTCTGGCGAGTTTCGTCACCGCTCTGTCGCCCCGGGACGAGCGGCTGCTGCGGGATCTGCTGGCGCAGGCACCTCAAGAAGGGGAAGACTGACGGGTTATGGGGGTCTTCGTCTTCCTGCCGCTGGTACTGCCCTTAACGGCATGGCCGATCGCGCGCCTGGCCGAGCATCATCTTCACCCGCGGACCGCGACCTGGCTGCTGACGGGTGTCGCGGCCGTGCTCGCGGTGTGCAGCACCCTGTGCCTGGCCCTGCTGATGGTCGTGGGCACCGCGCAGCTTCCGGGAAATCCGCTGCCGGACGGCTGGTCGGATCCCGAGGTACGCGAAGCGGTGCCGTACGACGAAGTGGCGGGCAAGGCCGCCATCCCCGCCCTGTTGGCGGTGATCGCCGCGTGCACCTCCGCCACGTGGCGTCATCACCGGGTGCGCCGGCGCAGCGGCCGCGCCCTTTCCGGGCTGCCCGCCACCGCGGTGGCCGTTCTGCCCGACGATGTGCCCTACGCGTACGCGCTGCCGGGCGGGCGCCGCGACCGTGTCGTGGTGAGCACCGGCATGCTCGCCGCCCTGACCTCGCGTGAGCGCCGGGCCCTGTTCGCGCACGAGCGCGCCCACCTGGCCGGCCGCCACCACCGATTCCTCCTCGCGGTCCAGCTCGCCGCCCGCGCCAACCCCTTCCTTCGACCCTTGCGTTCCGCCGTCACTTACACCGCCGAACGCTGGGCGGACGAAGACGCCGCCGCCACCGTCGGCAGCCGGCGCACGGTGGCCGTGGCCATCGGGAAAGCAGCGCTGATCAGCCGCGGCACGCCTCTGTCCACCCTGGCCGGAATCGCTGCCTCCGGTCCGGTGCCGCGCCGCGTCGCCGCCCTGCTGGGTCCAGCGCCCGCGGGCCGCAACTGGCCTCCGGCCTTCACCGCGGTCGGCCTTGCCGTGTGGGGCGCGGCGGCGGGCACCACCGCCTCCGCCCTGTCCTCGGCTAACTCAGCCGTCACCCTGTACTTCATCCTTCACGCGGCCACCCCTCTGTAGCGGGACAGCGAGGGAGGGCGGCCCGGCCGCGCTCAGCGGCGAACTCGCAGCGGTCACATCGCCCCGCACCGCACAAGGCGAAAGAGCACGCTGAACCACATAAGGGCGCCTCACGCCCTGCGGGCGGTGCGGCACCGGCCCTTGGTAGCGCACCGCCATCGATCTCAGGTCAGGCTCGCTGCGGACCCAGAAGTCGGGTGATCAGGTCATCCAGGCTGACCAGGCCTGTCAGGTTCCCGTCGGCGCCGCGTACGACGGCGAGGGATGCGCGATGACGCCGCAGGGCCTCGACCGCCTGGGCGATGGTGGTGTCGGGGTTGAGGTCGGGCACCGGTCGGGCCAGCTCGGCGGCGGTGACCGGGCGGCTCTGGGCTCGGGCGGCGAGAGCGTCGCGGGCGTGGACCGATCCGAGGACCTGGTCGCCGTCCCGTACCAGGAGCCGGGTGCGGTCCGCCGCGGTTGCCGCGGTCAGAATGGCGTCGGCATCTGCGTCGGCGGGCACCTGGGTGATCAGCTGGGCGGGGATCTGCAAGGCACTGATGGGGGCTTGGGGTTCGGTGAGGGAGCGGGTGATCAGAGTGGAGTCGCCTGCGCTGATCAGCCCAAGACGCTGGGATTCGGCGACCAGGTGGGTGAGCTGTTCGCGGTTGTGGACGGAGGTGAGTTCCTCGCGGGGGGTGACCCGGCAGAGCCGGACCAGTGCGTTGCTGACCTGGTTGAGGGCCCAGATGAGGGGCCGTACCAGGCGGATCAGGGCGCGGAAGGGCGGTGCGAGGAGCATCGCGGAGCTTTCGGGGTGGGCGATCGCCCAGGACTTGGGGGCCATCTCGCCCAGCACCATGTGGAGGAAGACGACGACGGCCATCGCGAGGGCGAACGCGATGCCGTAGCTGAGGCCGGTGGGCAGGCCCGCCTTCTGGAGCAGGGGGTCGATCTGCTGGGAGAGGGCGGGTTTGGAGACGATGCCCAGGCCCAGGGTGCACATGGTGATGCCGAGCTGGGCGCCGGCCAGCATCAGGGACAGCTCACGCATGCCGGCGAGCGCCGCGCGGGCGCCGCGCCGACCTTGGGCGGCGGCCTTTTCCATGCGGTGGTGCTTGGCTGCGACCAGGGCGAACTCGGCGGCGACGAAGAAGCCGCTGCCGATCAGCAGCAGGACGGTGACGAAGAGGGCCATCAGCGGGTTCATGCGGGCCGCTCCTTGCTGCGGTCGGCAGGGGAAGCCCGCCGGGTGTTGTCGTCGGTGTCCTTGGGGTCGTACAGGCGGCTCAGCCAGATCCGTTCGGGCACGTGCCGGTCCACCGCGGTGACCTCGACCGCGGCCTGGCCGCCGTCGGTGAGGTCGATGGTGAGCTGGTCGCCGATGACGGGCAGGCGGCCGAGCCGGTCGATGACCAGGCCCGCCACGGTCTCGAAATCGTCGTCGTCCTCCGGCAGGGCGATACCCGTGGCCTCGGCCGCTTCGTCGATCCGGCGGCCCGCGTCGACCAGCCAGCCCTCGCCGTCGGGGACGGCGAGTGGCACGATGCGGTCGCTCTCGTCGGAAATCTCACCGACGAGTTCTTCGGCGATGTCCTCGAAGGTGACGATCCCGGCCAGCCCGCCGTGCTCGTCCAGGACCACGGCGAACTCCTCCCCCGCGGCTTCCATCTGCTCGACGGCACCGGGCAGGGGGAGGCTGTCGGGCAGGAACAGGGCCGGGCGGGCCAGGGCCCGGGCCGTCCGCTGCGCGAGTTGGCCGGCGGGCAGCGGCATGAGTTCGCGGACCCCGACGATGCCCACGACGTCATCGGTCCGCTGTCCGAGGACGGGGTAGTGGGAGTGGCCGCGGCGGGCGATCAGCAACGCCACCTCTTCTCCCGAGGCGGCTTCCGGGACGGTGTCGAGGTCCACCCGGGGCACCATGACCTCGCCCAGGCGGCGCTCGGAGAACTCCAGCGCGCTCTCCAGCAGGTCGGCGTTGGCCCGGGGCAGCTGCCCGTGATCGTGGGACTCGCCGATGAGATGGCCGAGCTCCTCCAGCGTCGCCCCGTGGTGCAGTTCCTCCACCGGCTCGATGCCGATCCGGCGCAGAATCCTGTTCGCCGCGGCATCGAACACACGGATCAGGGGGCCCGCGACCTTCAGATAGGCCACGGTGGAGGCACTCAGGGACTTGGCCAGACGCTCAGGAATAGCCAGAGCCAGATTTTTGGGGGCCAGCTCGCCCAACACCATCTGAATCACGGTGGCCAGGGCGAACGCCAGGAGCAGTGCGAGCCCGCTCACCGCCGCGTCGGGGATGCCGACGCCGCTCAGCAGCGGACGCAGGAGCTCGGCCAGCGCGGGTTCGGCGAGGAACCCGACGACCAGACCGGTGACGGTGATACCCAGCTGCGCGCCGGAGAGCATGAAAGACAGCCGCTCCAGCACCTTCACCGCGCGGGCAGCCCGTTCGTCACCGGCAGCAGCCTCCCGGGTCAGGGCAAGGCGGTCGGCGGCGACGTAGGCGAACTCCTGGGCCACGAAGTAGCCCGTGCCGGCGGTCAAGACGAGGACGGCCAGCAGACCGAGTACGGCACTCATCGGACACCACCGCGCAGCGTGCCGCGATCAGTCGCGTTCTGGCGGGATGGCCGGATATGGTGCCCAGAGGGGTCCCTCGAAGAGGCGGACAACGATCTTCTCCTTCACGCGAGCCAGCAATACGGCAGGGAATACGCCGGCGGGGCGCTACCGACGCAGCGACCCGGTGGGGGAACTCTATGCTTCTACACATCTGTAGATGACGTGAGGGTGGGCCCTCGCCTCCAGGCCGCCGCTGCGACGCGGAGGCGCCGAGGCGGGCACGTGTGGGTCCGTGCACACATCGACGCGCCGCTGTCCAGGGCTGCGGCCGCAACGACGGAAGGCCCCGACGTCGAGGTCGGGGCCTTCCGTCGTTGCGGCCGGGGACTACGGAATCGTCAGCACCTGGCCGACGTCCACCAGGTCCGGGTTGTCGATGCCGCTGGCGGCGGCGATGTCGTGGTAGCGGTTGCCGTCGCCATAGAAGCGTTCGGCGATGTCCCACAGGGTGTCGCCGGGTTCGACGGTGTAGGTGCGCGGCTCCGGGACGAACGGGGATACCTCTTCGGCGGCCGGGGCCTCAGCCGCTTCTTCGACGGCGATCGGATTGTCGGTGTTGGTGTCCGACGCCCACAGCGGGCTGCCGTCCACGGCGTACAGCACCACGTTGCGGTCGGCCTGTACGACCAGCCGGTCGGCGGCCTCTCCGTTGGTGTCGGTGGCCCACACCGGGCCGTCGTCGGTGTACAGCACGAAGTTGCCGTCCTGCTGGAGAACGGCTCGCTGGACTCCCTGCTCGTGGGTGTCGGTCGCCCACACGACGCCGCCCGGCTCGGAGAGCACCAGGTTGCCGTCGCTCTGCAGCGTCAGGATGTAGGCGCCGCCCTGCAGGGATTGACCGAGACCAATTTCATCACCCGGGTACAGGGTGTCACTCATGGACGTGCCTTTCAGGGAAGCGGATGCGCTTCGTCGCGCATCGAAAACATGGAGGGGCTCAGCGGCGGGTCTTGAAGCGTTCCAGGGCTGTCACGCCGGCTGCGGCGAGGGCGATCTGGATGAGCCACTCGATCCAGTCGATGCCCTTGGTGTCCGCGACCCCGAGGGCCGCGGCGATGCCGGTGCCGACGAAGGCCGCGATGATGCCGACCGCGATCGTCCACAGCAGGCCGATGCGCTGGCGCCCCGGGAGGACGAGCCGTCCCAGCGTGCCGACGACGATGCCGATCACGATCGCACTGATCACACCGGAGATCTCCATGCCTGCCCCACTCTCTCCATTTGGTCATGTCCGGATGCCCGCCGGGCGGCGAGCTGCACGGGCCGCGCTCAGCGGCACCCTGGGCGGGCCGGTGATCGGCTCAGAGGTCGAACTCGTGCGGGGGAAGGTCCAGGGTGTAGCAGGCTTCGCGGACGACGGCCTGCTCGGTCTTGTCGAAGTCGCCGTCGGCGCCGCCGATGACGATGCCGATCTGGATGACGGCGCGGGCCTCGGCGGGCTTCTTCTTCGCCTTGGCGATCTCCTGAAGGACGCTGACCTTGCCGAAGTCGAAGTCGGCGGTCAGCTTGTTGAGGTTCTCGTCGAAGCGCCGCTGCAGGTCTGCGGCGTCGAAGTTGCGCAGCACGTCGTTCGTGGCGATCAGCTGTGCGACTCGCTGGCGTTCGGAGGGGTCGATGGTGCCGTCGGCGGCTGCGACGAGCGCGCACATCGCCATGGACGCGTCGCGGAATGCTCCGGACTTGAGGTCGTTCTTCTTCGCGTCCAGCTGCGTCTGCATCTGCTGGGCGGATTCCTTGATGCGGTCCCACAGGGCCATGCCAACTCCACTGGGTCGTAGGGGTGTCCGGGCCGGGGACGGACGGGCCAGCCCGGACACCTTCATTTCTACACCAACGTAGAAGTTGGTGGGTGGTGCAGGCGGGCGTCTTACGCCTCCTCGCCCCCGCCGTCTTCCTCGTCGTCACCTTCGAAGAAGTCGCCGATCTCGTCGACGGCTTCGGCGGCGACCATGCCGCCGACCACGCCGACGGCCAGGCCCGCGGCGCCGGCGGCGACCACGGTGCCCATGCCGGGCCCGGAACGGTGGCCTCCGTGATGACCGCCGTGCCCGTGGTGGCCGTGCTCGTCCTTGTGGGCGTGGGAGCCGTGGATGTCGCCGTGCCCGTACGGGTGATGGGAGACGCGGGCCGAGTGGGCGTCGATGAGCTGACTGATCCAGGAACCGACGACCGCGTTCCAGTCCCGGTGGGCCGCGCCCTCGTGGCTGACGTGATGCCGGCCGAGCACGTCGTGACTGCCCGAGAACAGTCCGCCGCGCTTGTCTGCCTCCAGGACGATCTCCATCCCGCCGGGATTGGCGAGGAAGGTCACCTCGATCTCGTTGACCTGGTGGGCGTACTGCGGGGCGGGGATGAGCTCGATCTCCTGGTAGAACGGCAGCTGCTGGCCCGTGCCGCCGATGCGCCCGTATTCAAGGTCGGCGGACTTGAAGCCGAAGCCGAGCTGCCCGAACGCTTCCAGGATCGCCTCCTGCACCGGCAACGGACCCACTGCCAACGGGTCGAGATCGCCCTTGTCCCTGGCTCCGGCCACCACAAGCTCGGTACGGATCCCGAGGGCGATGCCCAGCGGCTGCCCGTGCAACTGAGTGACGGGGGTCTCCCAGGGCAGCTTGATGGCGAACGGCACAGTGCGGTGCTCGCCCTCGGCGAGGCGGAAACCGCCGCCGACACTGAAACGTTCGAAGGCGGCCGCGCCCTCGTGCTCGCCGCCGTCGTGTTTGGCTTCGACGCGGGCGATGAGTTCGAGCGTGATGTGCTCGATGTCGAAGTCGGCCCGCCCGCCGGTCAGGCGGACTTCGCCGGTCAGGCTGCCGCCAGGCAGGACGGCTCCCGGTGCAAGGACCGTATCCACTGCGGGTCCGCCGACCCCCATTGAGCCGAGCAGGCGCTTGAACACCATCGTGGCGTTCTCCTTCGTCTTACGTGCGTATGGATTTCATGCAGGCGCGGCGCCGCGGGTGCAGGTCCCCTCCGCGGCACCGCGCGCCGACCGGGGTGTTACTTCGCCGCGTCCAGGGCGGCCAGGGCCTGCGCCCAGCCGACGTACTTCAGGTCGGCAAGATCGGCGACGGTCTTGACGCCGAACGCTTCCTTGAGCAGGTCGCCCTGCCGGTCCGAGACACCCTTGAGCGCAGACACGGGCGCGGCCAGCACCTCGGGCAGGCTCTTGTCCGCCCACGCCTTGTCCAGCACCTTGTCCAGATCGATCGAAGCCATGCCAATCCCCTCCTGTCACCGCGTGTTCGAGAACACGCGTATGGGCGCCAGGGCAGCACGGAGTACCCCGCACCACACTGGCATTATCTACAAGCATGTAGAAGCATAGGAGAACGAGGCAACTGTGGAGCACAAGGGCGAGAGATCGGCCGGGAAAGTCCGAAAAGACCCCTACCCCTGCCCTGTGTATCTCCTCTGGCCAGGGGCTTTACCGATCCTTTACAGTTGTCGTGCGGATAATTGTCCGCCCAGATCCATCGGGCCGGAATACGGTCCGATCGAGTGAAGAAGGAGCAGCAGACCCGCAATGGGTGAACCTCCCAGTACGAGCCGTGCCACGCCTTGCCCGATGAATCAGCCGGGAGCGGGGGTGGCACGGTGACCGAAGTGCTGCTGCTGCTTCTCGCGCTCGCTCTGACGCTGGCGTGCGCGGTGTTCGTAGCCGCCGAGTTCTCGTTGACCACGGTCGAGCGCAGTGAGCTCGAACGCGCCGCCAAGGCCGGTGAACGGGGCGCCGAGAGCGCCCTGAAGGCCGCCAAGCGGCTCACCTTCCAGCTCTCGGGTGCCCAGCTGGGCATCACCGTGACCTCGCTGGTGATCGGCATGCTCGCCGAACCGTCCGTCTCCGCCCTGCTGCGCGGCCCCCTGGAGGCCGCCGGCCTGCCCGCGGGTGCCGTCTCCACCACTGCGACCCTGCTGGGCGTGGCCCTGTCCACGGTCGTCCTGATGGTGGTCGGCGAGCTGGTGCCGAAGAACTGGGCGATCTCCCGTCCGCTGGCCGTTGCGAAGGTCGTCGCCGGTCCGCAGCGCGCCTTCACTGCCGCATTCGGACCGCTGATCCGGCACCTGAACAGCACCGCGAACCGTCTGGTGCGCCGCTTCGGCCTGGAGCCCGCCGAGGAGCTGGCCTCCGCCCGCACGCCCGAGGAGCTGGTCGCGCTCGTTCAGCACTCGGCCCGCGAGGGCGCGATCGAGGCGGACTCGGCGGAGCTGTTCGTCAAAACCCTGCACCTGGCCGAGCTGACCGCCGAGAACGTGATGACCCCGCGGATCGATGTCCAGGCCTTGGAGGCACACGCCAGCGTCGCGGACGCCGCGAACCTCACGCTGGCCACCGGCCTGTCCCGCTTCCCCGTCTACCGCGACGCCCTGGACCAGGTCATCGGCACCGTCCACATCCGCGACGTCCTCGCCCTGGAGGAGGAAAAGCGGCAGCTCACACCGGTCACCGACCTGATGACCGAGCCCCTGCTGGTGCCGCACTCCCTGCCCGTGGACACCCTCCTGGGACGGCTGCGCACAGCCCGCACCATGGCCGTGATCATCGACGAGTACGGCGGCACCGCCGGCGTCGCCACCGTCGAGGACATCATCGAAGAGGTCGTCGGCGAGGTCCGCGACGAGCACGACCCCATGGAAGTCCCCGACCTCATCCAGGCACCCGACCACGACGGCCGCCAGGTATGGGAGGCGGACGGCAGCGTCCGCGTTGACGAGCTCGAAGAGATCGGCCTCACCGCGCCGGAAGGCCCGTACGAGACCCTCGCCGGCCTGATCGCCACCCGCCTGGCACGCATCCCCGCCGAGGGCGACACCCTCACCGTCGACGGCTGGGAACTGTCCGTACTCGACATCGAGCACCACCGCGCCGACCGCGTCGCGATCACCGCACCGGCCGCCGTGCCCACCCGGGCCAAGGAGAAGAGCCGATGACCGCCCTCCAGCTGCTGATCGGCGCCTTCACCCTGATCACCAACGCCTTCTTCGTCGGCGCCGAGTTCGCCCTGATCTCCGTACGGCGCAGCCAGATCGAACCGGCAGCCCGCAAGGGCAACCTTCGGGCCAAGACGGTCCTGTGGGGACTTGAACACCTCTCCGCGATGATGGCCACCGCCCAACTCGGCATCACCGTCTCCTCTCTCGTCCTCGGCGCGGTCGCCGAGCCCGCCATCGCCCACCTGCTGGAACCCCCGTTCCACGCGGCCGGCGTCCCCGACGCGCTCATCCACCCGATCGCGTTCGTCATCGCGCTCACCCTCGCCACCTATCTGCACATGCTCGTCGGCGAGATGGTCCCGAAGAACATCGCGCTCGCCGCCCCGGCCCCCACGGCCCTGCTCCTCGGGCCGCCGCTGGTCGCCCTCACCCGAGCTCTGCGCCCGTTCGTCTTCGGCATCAACGCCTTCGCCAACACCCTGCTACGGCTGCTGAAGGTCGAACCCAAGGACGAAGTCGGATCCGTCTTCACCGACGACGAACTCACCCGCCTGATCAAGGACTCCAGCGCCGCCGGCCTCCTCACACCCGAGGACGGCGAACGCCTGCAAGACGCACTCGAGCTCGGCACCCGCCCCGCCGGCGAAGTCATGGTCCCCCTCGACCGCATGGTCACCGTCACCCACGACATCACCCCCCAGGGCCTCGAGCGGGCGGCAGCGGCACACGGCTTCTCCCGCCTGCCCGTCACCGGACCAGGTGAGGAGATCCTCGGCTACCTGCACATCAAGGACGCCCTCGGCCTCACCGACCGCACCGCGCCCTTCCCCCGCAGCGCTCTCCACTCGATAACAATGGTCGCCCTGGACACCCCGCTCGACGACACCATGACCGCCATGCGCGCGGCCGGAACCCACCTCGCCGCCGTCACCGGCAGCAAGGGCACCGTGCTCGGTTTCGTCACCATGGAAGACGTCCTGGAAGAACTCGTCGGCGCCTGACCCGCAGGATCCGTCGCCGGCACCGCCCGCTCCGGGTGGCCACCGGCATGTCAGCCACTCCGATCACCGGCCTGGGAAGCGTGCAAGCAGGCACAGGACGCAGCGACGTCCGGCCGCCCCATCGCTGTCCTCTCGACTTCGTCGGGGGGGGGGGTGGCGGGCCGCCCGCGCGCGCGGGGGGGGTGGGGGGGGGGGGGGGGGGTGTTGGGAGTAGACGGAGTGGGAGGCGGGGTGTGGG
>NZ_JBVJGW010000033.1:48874-75639 GCF_055587105.1 Streptomyces sp. NPDC048461
AATGCCAGCCACACCTACCCCCGGCCGGGGACGCGGGCAAGCTGCCACTGCCCGCCGCGCCGCCGGCCCCCCCCACCGCGGACCTCCCGAATAGGTCGCCCGACTGAGTCGAAGACGGCCGACGCGAAGCGGGGGAATCAGGTGCGGGGTGTGGTAGTACCGATCTCGACTGAGACTCTGCCGAGTTCGCGGACGACGTCATTCAGGGGGCTGCACGAGTCCGGCATCGTTCACCACCTGCGCACGCCACCATGCTGTCGCGAACGGCCGAAGACGGTTCGACGAGGAGTTGACCGTGGTCATCGTGCTCGCCCTCCGCTTGCTGCTTGCTCCGACAGCCTGCGAGCGCGGACCCCCGGATGGCATGAGACAGCCCTACACGGCAGCTCGCGACCCGGTCCGTGAGCGCTGACCGTCTCCGGCTCCCGCCGACCGCCCGGCCTGTCGGCCCACGCCCCGCAAGCCCCTTACCGACTGCCCATCGGAGACACCCCGCAAAGAACCGCAGCCCAGGGGCGGCACCGGCGCATTGCTGCACCCAGTGCGCTCCGCTGCTTCTCGCCATTCCTCATCGGCGCACCACCGAACACCGCCGGGGCTGTTTCCGCAGGTGAGAGACACCCAATGGCTAAGCGCACCGGCGCGGGCCCGGCATCGTGGTGATGCCGGGCCCGCGCGCAATCGGGATCCGTGGAGGCCGCAGTGATGGAGCTCCGTCGGGACGGTGGTCCACCACTGCGTGCTCAGTCTGTGGCGTGCTGGCGTGCTGGCGTGCGGCGGCGAACAGCCTCTGTGCGGTGCGGTCGCTGACGTCGTAGCGCTGGGCGATCTCCGTGGTGGTAAGGGGTGAGCGGCGGGCAAGGTCGGCGATGCGCGGGTCGTGGCGGGGACGGGGCGCTCGGTTGCGTGGGTCGTCGGGCTGCTGGCCGGGATTCTGGTGCCGCCGGTCGCCCGCCTCGCGTCGCGCGTTGACGGCGTGGCGCGGCCACCAGGTCCGACCGTGTCGGTCGGTGCCCTTGGGCAGGTAGCCGGTGCTGGCGTAGGCACGGATCGTGGAGGGGTCGATGCCGAGGAGGGCTCCGGCTTCCTTGTCGGTGAGGAGATCGCAGGGGTGGGGGCCCGTGCTGGGAAGGGTGGGGATCGGCTTGCCCGCGATGTGAGCGGCGAGAGCGGTCAAGGCCAGACTCACCTGCGGGGAGGCCCCGGCCAGGCGAGGAATCGCGTTCAGAGGCGCCACGGCGTAGAGGGCGAGGAGGGCCCAGCCGTGGGCGCGTACCGGCGCCAGCCGGGCACGCATCCGGTCCGGCGCCCAGCCGGAGGCCATCGCGATCCCGGCGGGCAGCAGGGTGAGGGAGAAGAGGGTCAGGCCGGTCCACTGCCAGATCGTCGTCGTGGCACTCCTGTCGAAAGTGGTCGGGGCATGCAGGCGATGCCGGGCGGCTCTACCGCCGGCCGGCTGCGGCCATGACGATGCCCGTGGCGAGCAGGGCCAGGCCGATGATGAGTACGGGAACGCCGGGTCCGGGCAGGAAGTACATCGCCACACCGGCCAAGGCGAGAGGGGCGCCGACAGCTACCAGCACTCTTCCGATCCGTCGTTCCGACATCGGCTGCTCCTTGCTCGGGCGGGTTGCGGGGGCCGCCGGGGTGTCCCGGCCGGTGAGGAAGGCGATGAGTGCCCCGATGAGCAGGGCCCAGGAGGCCGCGGCCCAGCCGTAGCGGGCTGCGCCGATCAAGAAGGTGGCCGCGGCGGCCGTCGCACCGGCCGCCATCGCCCCGGGGCGGGTGGCGAACGCCCACTGGCGCCGGGCAGTGCCCAGGTGCCGCAGTTCGGTGAGCGCGGTACGGATGATCAGAGCGGCAATGACGATGACGGGTGCGAGCAGTGAGGCGTCCCCACCGGCCATCAGGTGTGCTTCCCGTCCGCCACCGTTGTGTCCACGCTGAGGAGGACCGGGCTGCCGACGGTTTCGGTGTGCAGGGCGCGGATGATCGGCTGCCGTTCGGGAAGCGGCAGCAGGCCCAGAAAGGGGAAGTGGGTGCCGGCCATGACAGTGGGCCTCCGGGAGTGTCGACGAGAGAGGGCACACTGCCCCCAGGACGCCGACCAGACTTCCCGGCACACCGCGCGTCGACTCTTGACGCGTTCTTGAAACTCTACCGCCAAGGCGGCGGGCTGTCTTTCCCTCGCCCCTTGGGGTAATCACATTGGTGTCAGGTTGTGATCATCCTTGGCGGGAGCCGCACCAACAGGCGGCGACGGCCGCCACGATCAACGCCCCGACGGCGATCAGCCCGGGCCGCTCGCCCGGCATGGTGTAGAGCACACCCCCGGTGGTGGTGAGGATCGTGCCCATCACGAGGAGTGGAGAGCAGGGGCGGCGCGCTGGCCGCCGGGTGCCTGCCGCAGGGCGGATGGCGTCGCCGCTCGAGCCGGGGCGGGGCGGGGCGGGCGGCTCATACGGGCTCCTGACGAAGGAACGGCGAACGGGGGTAGTCTCCCAAGGGCTTTCGGGCGACTCCGCGCGTTGAAGGAGGCGCGAGAGCGGAGGGCTTCCGGTGATCCAGGTCAGCGGCAAGCTTGGCCGGCACCGCGTCGAGATGCTGCTTTCGCGCGTCGCCGAGTGGCGCTCCCGTCACGGGGAGATTTTGGACGCGGAGAGACTGTTGGCCGGTCAGGTGAAGCTTTCACGGTGGACCACGTACCGGTCCAGTCCCAGTTCGCGGAGCCTGGCACGGGTACGGGGCCCGGTCCCGTGAACCATGATGGCCGTGCCGTGCGGTTGCGCTGCTGCCACGAGGGGGAAGAACAGTGTCCCGACGGTGGTCGCGCTCAGCTCGCCGGCATTCGCAAGGTCGATGCGGACATATTGCGGCGTCCCGTCCAGCAGATGGGCCAGGGTGCACCCGATGAGGGGGGCGTCCTGTGCATGGATCTCGCCGCGCAGACTCACTGCCAGGCCCTCGTGTTCCCCGCGGTGAACGTGTACGGGGCAACCCGGGCCGTGCATGACCCGCCACGTCCGCCAGCGTGACTGTTGCACAGGGACCCTCCTTCACTGGGGCTGCGCCCGACGGACACGCCGGTACCCACCCACTCGCTCGGAGCCGATCTTTACCTGCATCCTCTCGGCGCACCATCGCTCTGGTGAAGATTTCAGTCCTGCGGCCGCCGGCCAGGTCCGTCGCGGTGTGCCAGACGGGAGAGGACTTTGGCATGGACCATGGGCGCCCCGGCGGAAGGGGGCCCTATGACCGCCAGCGCCAGGATGCCCAGCAGCGCGGGGCACTGGCGCGGAGGATCACGGCGCCGGATGTCGTCGAGTGCCGGGCGACCAGCGGCTCGCGGCACATGGCGCGGTCGGCGGAATCGGGAACCGTGGTCGGCGAGCGTCAGGAATGGGAACCATCCCCGGATCAACATGGCCAGGAGCGGCCGTGCATCGGCTACCCCTGGATACGGCGTGCCCGCTGAGGCTCCTGTGTGGTAGGCGCCCTGGGACCGGAGCAACTTTCGCGGGCCCGGCCGGACCGCCTTCCCGGTGGCTGCGGGCGGCTCTTCCCGTGGCACCCTGGTCCCCGCCTCAAAAAGGCGTCATGGGCGCCGCGAGCAGGGGGAATGGTGGCGGGAGTGGAAGCTGCGGAAGTGGAGTTGGCGCAGTACGCCCGGATGTTGCGGGACGCCTGTGCCACGGGACGCCTGCTCACCCGCACCGAGCGTGACGCGCGCCGGGCCGAGGGAGAACGGGCGGCAGGGACGGGAACAGGGCTCCGCAATCTGATACGCGAGCACCTGGTCGTCGCCCAGGAGGTCTTGGCGCAGTTGCCGACCGACAGGACCAAGCCCTTGTTGGCCGCTGTCGAACAGGCGGTGGATGCGTTCGCCGAGGGCTACGAGCGTGCCCAGCGGCAGGCCGTTCGGCAGGAAGAGGCGGCACGTTGACGTGCACCAGCGCGGACTGGAGCAGGTGCAGGGCGAGCAGGGAGACCTGTCGACACTCAAGGCTCTGGCGGCGGAGGCGACGGCGCTTTGCAGGTTGCGCAGTGCCCGGCGTACGTGGTCGGTGCCCTGCTGGTGCGGCTGCAGGAGCTCCTGCAGCTGGCGGGGGTGGCCAGGGCGCAGCTGGGCGAGGGTCAGCAGAACGTCGCCGCGCTCCACCGTTCAGAGGCGCTCGGCGGCTCTCGGGCCACGCACTGGCGGATTGGCCGCTCAAGAGTCGGGCGGGCTGGTGGGCAGCGGGGCCGGCCAAGGTGTGGGCGTGCTCGCCGATGGTGGCCAGGAGTGTTCGTATCGTGGCGGACTCCATGTGGGCGCTGGCTCCGGTGCGAACAGGCCTGCCCGGTTCGCCATGAGGAGCATCGTCGTCCCGGCGAAGAGGAGGGAGACGATGATCAGGGTGAGTCCGATGGGGTTGTGCGGGTTGTAGTAGTACCTGTGGGTGCCCCACTTGCTTCGTTTGAACACCGGCTCACGGTCGTAGTTCACCTGGCATCCCCCCTCGCTTCGCGTCTGCCGCCGCCCGCGTCTTGGGGCCCGCTCTCAGCGGGCCCCAAGGATGTGCGAGCTAGCCGACGATTTCGATCTTGCCGTTGGATGATTTCGGCTCGGGCATGGCGGACGTCTTGGCGGCGGTTAGCCCGCCCAGGAGTTGAGCGAGGTCGACGCCGGTGGTGGAGGAAAGAAGTTCCATGCCCTGGGCGACGTTGTCGGTGACGGTGCGGGAGATCTTGCTCGCGCCGTCGGTGGAGATGACGGTCATCTTGTCGATGGCGGACAGCGGTTCGGCGGCCTTGGCCACGACCTGAGGCAGTGCCTCGACCATCATCTGGATCATCGCGGCGTCGCCGTAGCTTTCGAAGGCGTCCGCCTTCTTCTGCATCGCCTCCGCCTCGGCTGCGCCCTTGGCCAAGATGGCCGCGGCCTCCGCGTCGCCCTCCAGGCGTACCGCTTCGGCGATGGCCGCACGGCGGGCGCGTTCGGCCTCACCGCGCTTGGTGCCCTCGATGGCCTCGGCCTCCGCAAGTGCGGAGCGACGCTGCTTCTCGCCTTCACCGGTCAGACGGGCCCGCTCGGCTTCGCCCTGGGCGGCGGCGATGGCCGCCAGGCGCTCGGCCTCGGCCTGCTTGACGCGGGCGACGCGCAAGGCTTCGGCTTCCTGTTCGGCTTGGTAGCGGCGGGCGTCGGCGGGCTTGCGGACCTGGGTGCCGAGCTGGCGGTCGGTCAGGGCCGCCTGGCGTTCGGCGACCTTCTCCTGCTCGGCGAGGATCTGCTGCTGCCGGTCGGCGTCGGCCAGCGGGCCGGCGGCGTTGGCCTGGGCGGTCGCCGCGTCGGTCTCCGCCTTGATCTCGGCCTGCCGCAGGTACAACGTCCGCTGGGCGACGGCGATCTCCTCCTCAGCTTTCAGGCGGGCCTGTTCGGCGGCCTGGCGGGAGTTGGCCTCGGCGATGTCCGCTTCCTGCTTGGCGCGGGCGGCCTCGGGGCGTCCGAGGTCCTCGAGGTAGGAGCCCTCGGTGGTGATGTCCTGGATCTGGAAGGCGTCCAGGACCAGGCCCTGCCCCGACAGGCTGGCCTCGGCCTCCTCGGCGACCTGCCCCGCGAACGCGGCGCGATCACGGATGATGTCCTCGACCGACATGCGGCCGACGATGGCGCGCAGGGCGCCGGAAAGGACTTCCTGGGTGAAGCCCACGATCCCGTCTTGCTGCTGCAGGAAGCGCTGGGCGGCGGCGCGGATGGCGTCCTCGGTACCGCCGACCTTGACGATCGCGACGCCCTCCAGGTTGGCCTTGATCCCGCGCAGGGTGACCGCGCCGCGGACCGCGATCGGGATGTGGCGGCTGGATAGATCGAGGGTGTAGCGCTGCTGGACGAATGGGACGACGAACACGCCGCCGCCGACCACGACCTTCTGGCCGGTGTTGTCGGTCGATATCCGTCCCGTCTCCGGATCGGTGGAGCGTTTGCCGCGGCGTCCGGTGATGATGAACGCCTCGCTGGGGCCGGCGACCTTGTAGCGGGTGACGACGACGAGGGCTAGCAGGACGAGGAGTGCGACGACTCCCACGACCGCGGTGACAACAGGACTCATGGCGGTTCCCCCCTGCCTCCCGGAAAAGGGGGCAGACTCAAGGGCTGATGGAAAGAGGATCGAAAGGTGGAAGGCTTTGTTAGCGCTGGTCAGCGCTGGTCAGCGCTGGACGGCGCGGACGCTGACCGAGGTCGTGGACGGCGTGGCCGTCACCCAGATCTCGGCTCCCCGCTCAATCGGGGTGTCGGCGGTCGCGGCGTACTTCAGCGGCTGGCCGCCGAGCGACAGCAGTACCTCGCCGTAGCCGTCGGCCGGGATGGCGGTGACCACCCGCCCCGCCGAACCGACGAGGTCCGCCTGGTGCGGGGCGCTGCCGTCGCCGCCCCGGAGCAGGGCCCGGCTGAAGCGGTATGTCGCCCAGCCAGTGCCTGCCCCGGCCACGGCCCCCGCGGCGGCTGCCGCTCCCTGCCCAAGCCCCGTGGACTCGAGCACGATCGCCCCCGTGAAACCGAGCATCGAGACGAAGCCCGCGATCACCGGCAGCGACAGCCACCCGTCGAACAGTCCGTCCAGGACGCCATCGAAGACCCCTTCGAGCACCCCGCCGAACACCAGCGAGGCAGCGAGCAGCACGATCCCCCCGATGCCGAGACCCAGAAACAAGCCCATGCGCACCTCCCCGTCTGACTGCTGCTTCCCGCTGGACAACACCAGATTGACAGGAGGTCACGGGGTCGCACATTGCCTGCTGTCGGCAATCTTTACGCCTCTTTGATGCACGTGGTGGAGGCGTCGAGGGGCGGGGGCCCGCTCGTCGGTCGGCCGCTGCGCCGCGCGCTCCTGGCCCTCACGAGCGCCGACACCACCGACATGGAGGCCGCCGCGCGCGGTCAGACCTGGCCTTCGGATCGCCATGCGACTGTACGAGGACGACTTCGCCACCGCCGTCCACCGCACGCTGCGCGCAGCACACCGGGCCGCCCTCACCCACAGCCGCAGCCGCAGCTTCACCCCACCTGGCCGCGCCCGCCTTCGGCGGCGCCATGGTGGGCCGGCAGATCCTCGGGGCAACGACGCGCGACATCCACGAAGCCTTCCTCGGCCTCGCCACCTGCCTCATCACCCCACCGACACGTCCAACGCCTTTGTCAGGACCTCTAAGGCGTGCCGCCGGGACTCGGGAAGGGCACGCGATGCGAAGAGCTACCCCCAGTCCGCGAGCGGTCGATGGCCTCGCCGGAGAGATGAAGGGTGGCCCACTCCGTGCCGCACGAGGAGTGCAACCCCGAGGGGGGCCGGGCGGGGAACTCCCCCGGGTGACGGCTGTCTGTTCCCTTCGCCACCGGTACTACTCCGGCAGCGCCCACGGGCGGACCGGTTGTGTTTGACTCAGCCCGTTCGACAACGACCGACTGCAACCCCTCAACACGGCCCGCCGACCGGCTGGAGTGCGACCGTCTTCGGGAGCCGCGCCGTCACTCCTTCGCCGGCCACCCCAGCAGTCTTGCTCCGATGACAGCCGTCTGGAGGGTGTAGCGGTGAGACGGCTCACCCGGGTCGATATGTGTCAGGGTCTGGATGCGCTCGAGACGATACGTCAGGGCGCGCACACTGAGGGAGAGCCGTCGGGCTGCCTCCACTGCCACGCAGCCGCTGTCGAAGTAGGCGCTGAGCGTGTCGACCAGGGGCTGCGCACCACCCCGGGCCCGCTGAAGCGGGCCGAGCGTACTCTCCACCAGATCGGCCATGGCCTGCCGGTCCCGCGCCAGCACCGGGTAGACCAACAGATCGGCGGCATACAGCACCGGGTCGTCCAGTGCCATGCGGTCCGCCAGGTCGAGGGCGTTCAGCGCCTCTTGATAGGAGTGGACAACGCCACCGGGTCCGGGATGGGAACGGCCGACGGCAACCCGGCCGCCGTCTGTTGCGGCGTACGCCTGCTTGGCGAAGAACGCCAGAACATCCGGCTTGTCCCCCGGCGCCACGCAGATGAGCCGTCCGTCCTTGGTGGTGAGGAGCGTGCTCTGGTCGCCGAACCGGGCCAGGACGGCGGTCTCGATGCCGCGCGCGACCGGATAGCCGTCACCATAGGGCTCCGGGCCGATGGCCACCGCCACCGCGTGGGCCTGTGACAATCGCAATCCGAACCTCTCAGCGCGTTCGGCGAGGCGGCCCAAGTCGGCGCCGCCGTACAGGAGGTCGTCGATGAACTCCCGCCGAGCGGCTTCCTCTTGTCGCACCGCGAGCCTTTGGGCCCGCTCATATCCTTCGGCGAACACGTCGACGGCCTGCTCGACGACGGTCAGCAACTGATCGCGGCTCCTGGTCGGCAGCGAGCCCTGGACCGCTCGCGCCTCGGCGAGGTGGGCGCGGACGAGTTCTCGCAGCGCAAGGCCGGCCTCGGCCGCCTGCACACCGGGCCTTGACCCCGGGTTTTGGACACCGGAGACACTTGGATCTTGATGGTCCAGGAGAACGGAGTCCCCCGTGGGGATGAAGCATTACCCCGCCGAGTTCAAGGCGGACGCGGTCGCGTTGTACCAGTCGAGGCCGGGAGCGACGATCAAGTCCGTCGCCGGTGATCTCGGGGTGAACACCGAGACGCTGCGGAACTGGATCCGGGCCGCCGACGGCCGCCGACCTGGCGCCCACTCCGCGCCGCCGGCCGCCTCACAGGCCGTCGGCGACGCCGTTCAGGCGGAGCTGGCCGCCGCCCGCAAGAGGATCCGCGAGCTCGAGGAAGAACGAGACATCCTCCGCAAGGCGGCCCGGTATTTCGCGACGGAGACGCGCTGGTGACCCGCTACCAGTTCGTCGACGATCACCAGCGCCGACACGGCGTAAAGCGGCTCTGCGACACCCTCGGCCTGGCCCGCTCGAGCTTCTACTACTGGCGTCGCACCGCGGCAGCACGGGCGGCCCGCCAGGCCGTCGAAGCCGGGCTCGCGGCCCGGATACGCAAGGCCCACCAGGAATCCGACGGCACCTACGGAGCCCCCAGGATCACCGCGGAACTCCGCGACGAGGGCGGCCCGGCGGTCAACCACAAGCGCGTCGCCAGGATCATGCGGACCATCGGACTTGAGGGCGTTCGTCTGCGCCGCCGGCACCGCACCACCGTCGCGGACCAGGCCGCAGCGAAGGCGCCGGACCTGATAGGCCGTGACTTCACCGCGGCCGCGGTCAACAGGAAGTACGTCGGCGACATCACATACCTGCCGGTCAGCGGCGCGAAGCCGCTCTACCTCGCGACCGTCATCGACCTCGCCTCACGCCGGCTGGCCGGGTGGGCGATCGCCGATCACTTGCGGACAGAACTCGTCATCGACGCCCTCATGGTCGCCGAGCGGACTCGAGGAAACTTGACCGGAGCGATCATGCACACCGACCACGGATCCCAATACACGAGCAGGGCCTTCGCAGAAATCTGCAGGTCAGCAGGGGTCCGGCAGAGCATGGGCGCGGTCGGATCCAGCGCCGACAACGCCGCCGCGGAAAGCTTCAACGCCGCCTTCAAGAGGGAGACGCTCAAAGGCCGCAAAGCCTGGCCGAGCGAGCGCGAGGCCAGGCTCGACGCCTTCCGCTGGCTGACCCGATACAACACCCGCCGCCTGCACTCCCGCCTCGGCCAGCGGTCCCCGATCGCCTACGAGAACGACCTCCAACCAGCAACAACTACCCTGACCCAAGCCGCATAGACGTGTTCAAAATCCGGGGTCAAGGCCCACCCTCGGACCGCCGCTCTTCGATCTCGTCCCGGGTGAGCCGGCGGCCGGTGGCACAGGCGTCCAGCAGGATCTTTCTGTATCCCGCCAGATACTCCTCCGCAGCCGTCCGCTCCACCGTGCGCTCCCCCATGAGTCTTGACGTGTTCTTGACTCCGCCCAAGGGTGCCATGCCGGTTGCGGTGGACCGCATCCGGCATCAAGAGCGCGTAAAGGCTGCCGGAAATCGGCAATGCACCCTGCGACGAAAGCGGGCAGGATCACGCCGTGAGGGTTCACCTTGCCGCCGATTGCCGGATTCGGCGTGCCACGGCTTGGAGCGGTACAGGCCGACACCCGTCCGTGCCACTGCCGCGATCACCGCTTCCAGGTGAGCGTCAACCGTTCCGTCGCACGCCACCACGACAACGTCTCCCTGCTGATCGGTCTGTGGCCATCCGGCCGAGACGGCCACAACGATGAGGAGCCAGGTATGACAGGGGCAGTGCATCCTTGGGTCGTGTCGTTCTCCACATCCAGCCAACAGGCTCATTCCGCAGAGCCGATGGTGGTCTGCGGCGACGACGGGCTGGCCCACCGGCTGGCCGCGGAGCTCGAGGGCGTCTACCGCGAGCACGTGACCCTCGTGGCCCCGCCGAGCGGTGCCCCGCAGGCCGGCACCCGTGACGGGGAGGGCCGCGAGCGCGCACGGCGCTTCCTCGGGTGGGTTCCAACTGCCCGCAGCCGACCCGCCCCGCCCCCGGACAACCACCCGGCCTCGCAGGGCATCCGGTTCTTCGAGGCGACGGAACCGGACGAAGAAGTACTGATCGCGGCCGGCGTGGTGAGCGCCGCCGCCCTCGCACTCGTCTACGAGGACGACGAGACCAACGTGCGAGCCGCACTGGTGGCGCGTCGGCTCAACCCCAGGCTGCGACTGGTGATCCGGCTGTACAACCGCAAGCTGGGCCAGCATCTGGAACAACTGCTGGACCAGGCTGCGATCGTCGCGGAGCCCGGTATCGACCTGCGGGAACTGGACTCGTCGACCACCGTGCTGTCGGACGCCGACACAGCTGCACCCGCCCTCGCCGCGACAGCCGTCGCGGGGACCAGCAAGGTGGTGCAGGCGGACGGACTGCTGCTGCGTGCGGTGGAACGCACACCGCCGGGCCGGGCACAGGTAGCCGATCCGGGCCTGTGCACCCTGGCGCTGCTGTCCGCCACCACGAGCGACCCCGCGGGCAGCGAAGGCTCGGAAGCCAGCGGGAGTGAAGGGCCCCAGCTCCTCCCCGACGACAGCGCGGTGGCCGCAGCGACCGGCCGCGGCATCATCGCACTGGAGACCGTCACCCACGAAGGGCCCGTGCCGGCCGCACGCCGACTGAGCACGACGGCGCCTCCCATGGGATCGATCTTTTCCAAGCGGCTTCGCTGGTCGCTGGCCGGACTCGTGGCCGCCGTCGGCGCCCTGACCGTCGCGGCGTGGTGGGTCACCGGAGACCATCCCCTGCACGCCGCCTACATGATCCTGCTGGACATCTTCGCGATCAACGATCCCGCCGTCGACGACCAAACCGGAAGACAAATCCTCCAAATCCTCGCCGGTCTGACCGGAATGCTGCTCCTTCCGATCCTCGTGGCGGCAGCCCTGGAGGCATTGGGCTCCTTCCGCAACGCGAGTGCGCTCCGGCGTCCGCCCCGGGGCCTGACCGGGCACGTGGTCCTCCTCGGGCTGGGCAAGATCGGAACACGGGTCCTGACCCGGCTGCGCGAGCTGGACATCCCCGTGGTGTGCGTGGAGGCGAACCCGGACGCACGCGGAGTCGCCCTCGCCCGTACCCTGCGCGTACCGGTCGTCCTGGGCGACGTCACCGAGGACGGGGTCCTGGAGACCGCCCGTATCCACAAGGCGCATGCTCTGCTCGCCCTGACCAGCTCCGACACCACCAACCTCGAAGCCGTGTTGTACGCCCGGTCCGTCAGGTCCGACGTACGCGTGGCTCTGCGCCTGTACGACGACGACTTCGCGACTGCCGTGTACCGCACCCTTCGCACGGCCCACCCCGAGGCCCTCACCCGCAGCCGCAGCGTCACCCACCTCGCGGCGCCCGCCTTCGCCGGAGCGATGATGGGCCGGCAGATCCTGGGAGCCATACCCGTGGAACGCCGCGTCCTGGTGTTCGCCGCGGTGGAGGTGACCGGCCACCGAGAGCTCGAAGGAAGGACCGTCGCGGAGTCCTTCCGACCCGGAGCCTGGCGCGTCATCGCCCTCGACACCGCGGCTCCCGACGAGCGGCGCCCGGACCTGGCATCGACACCGGACGGTGACCGCGACTCCTTCCCGGGCCTCGTCTGGGATCTCCACCCCGGCTACGTCCTCAAAGCTCAGGACCGCGTGGTGATCGCAGCCACCCGACGCGGTCTCGCGGAACTCCTCGGACGCCGGAGCAGCCCGGTGACGGGCACATGACGCATCCGCCAGCGGTAATTCAATTCCGCGGCACGGGCAACGCGAGACCGGCCATTCGCCCTTGCCAAGACCAGCGGTGGCGTCCAGCCAGGCGACCACGGCGTGGGTGGACATTCGAGTGCCTCAGAGATCACCCCTTCACAGCGGCAGTACTCCCGTCTGGTCAACGGATTGACCACTATGGTCGCCAACGAGGCGAAATGCAGTATGTGGGGCTGGGGGCGCTCACCCCGGTTGCTCTGGCCATAGCGAGTGGTGTGGTCGAGCTTCTCACCGGGTGGATCCACCCATAGGAGCGCGCCCGGGTCATGCGTCCCGCGCCGCATCGTCTCGGCCAGATGCTGACGGAAAGCAGCCTCCGCCTTGTGTTCGGCGTGAACGCATCCTGCACGGCGTCTTGGGCGTCGGCGGCGGATCCCAGCAGCCGGTACGCCAGCGAGGCCAGCCGGTTGCGGCTGGCCTCGAACCGACCGGTGTCGAAGGGGTCAATGGCGGTGCTTTCCACGGGGATTACTCTAGGCGGGCTGCGCGGCAGCCATTGCGGCGGCCCCATCCGGCGCGGGGGCCAGGCGGCACTTGCGCATGGGCAGGCCGAACGTCGGGGGCGAGGTCGTCCACACCGACATCTTGAGGATGCCCGCCTTGATCCGCGCGGCCTTCCGGCCGCCCACGTACTTCGGCTTGGCCTGCGCCTCGCTGTCGACCATCTGCAGGATCCCGTCCCGTCGCCCGAGGCTGATGTGGTTGCCCGGGTAGCTCAGCTTGACCTTCGCGGTCTTGCTGCCGGTCAGGCATCCCACGATGGCCTTCATCGCCTGCATGCCGGTGAAGCCGGCCGAAGCGCAGGACATCGGCAGCGGCCGTCCGTTGTCGCCGATGGTGTAGACGCTGTCGCCGGCGGCGTAGACGTTCGGGTGCGAGAGCGACCGCATGGCGCGGTCCACGACGATCCGACCGTCGTCGGTGACCTCCAGCCCGGCGGCGGCGGCGATGGGGTTGACGGCAAACCCGGCCGTCCACACGGTCGCGTCAGACGCCAGGGGGCTCCCGTCGGCGCACAGCACCCGAGTCGCTTCGACAGCTTCGACACTGGTGTGCTCCAGGACGGTGATGCCCAACCGGTCGCAGGCCCGCCGCAGGTGGCTGCGGGCCCCGGCAGAGAGCGGGGCGCCCAGCTCGCCGCGGGCGACCAGGGACACCGACAGGCCGGGCCGGGACTCGGCGATCTCGGTGGCGGTCTCGATGCCGGTCAGCACGTCGCCGACGACCAGCACACGACTGCCTCCGCCCCGCCCGCTCAGGCTGTCCAGGCGCTCGCGCAGGCGCAGCGCCGCCGGACGACTGGTGACGTGGAAGGCATGCTCGGCCACGCCGGGGACGCCGTGGTCTGCCACGTTGCTGCCGAGCGCGTAGAGCAGCGTGTCGTAGCCGAGCTCGCCGCCACCGTCGGCGTCGGCCACGGCGACGACCTGGCGCTCGGGGTCGACGGCGGTGACCCGGGCCAGGCGCAGCCGTATCCCCGTGCCCGCGAAGACATCGGCGAGCTTCGGGGCCTCGATCTCCTGGCCGGCCGCGAGCTGGTGCAGCCGCAGCCGCTGGACGAACTCCGGCTCGGCGTTGACCACGGTGATCTCGGTATCCGCCGGGGACAGCCGACGGGCCAGGGTCCCGGCCACGTAGGCCCCGGCGTAGCCGGCGCCGAGGACGACGATGCGGTGCTTCATGTGATGCTCCTGTCGGTTCGCTTGCTCTCGGTGACTTGAGCGGAACAGCGCCCCGATTGCCGACAGGAACCCCATGTGGCTTGCATCACACATCGCAAGCATGTCGCCCAATGAGGCCGGCACCCGGCACCGTCACCATTCCCCTGCAGGCCGAGATCTTCCTCGTCTCCGCCGTCAAGCTCGCCCGACAGGACCTGGCGCGTCCTGACCGACAGCCAGTGCACCGAACGCCCCCTCGGGCGGAGACGGTCTCGCGCCGTCCAAGTGCGGCGCACACCCCGCCCCGTCACCCCAGGAACCCGCGAACCAAGATCCGGACCATTTCCGGACCAGTCCCCTCCGGCGAGTTGTACGGACCGCCTTCCCCGCTGATCAGGATGGGTGTAACTGCTGCACCAGCGACAGACGAAGAACCCGCCGGGCGGCCGTTCAGCCGGGGCCCGACCTCATGCGTGCCGATCACCCCAAGTAGCGAACTACAGGGAACTGATCCAAGTCACCCATTAGCCTGCGGCCAACACCAAAACTGACGATTGGCCAAATTTAACCGACTTTGCGGCCGATCCACGGTGGAATATAGCTGGAGATCCCCGGTTTCGGAAACCGGGGATCGCGTAGACGATCGAAGCTCCACCGCACCACTCCCTCCCCCTAGTCGAAAAGGTATTTGCCGTCCGATGGCACATCTTCGATCTCGAAATCCCTAACCCCGCTCTGCTACGGAAGCACCACAGTGCCCAAGACCGTTTCCAGCAAGCCAACACCACGCCACAGCTCGAACGGGATGTCTTCCAGCTCAGGGCGGAATGGGTCCTGTTGGGCGCAGTGATCACTCAGTGAGCCACAGAACCTCGAGAGCAACCGGTACCTCGGATGGACCCTAAGCCAGCCGCACCGCCGCAGGAGTTGTTCTCCATGTGCGAATCCGGTGGCTTTTCGTTGGACTTTTCAAACGTTCCCTCTATGGTCGTCGTCCCACCATTCCTTCGCCCAGGGGAGCGTGACCAACCTGCTTCTTGCACCGACTCGCCCGATCGGCGTTCTGCGCCATCGCAAGGACCTCATGTCATCCCAGGAATCCGCGAAGAGCGGACGAAACGTTTCCCTCGACCTGGTCACCGGCAAATGGCTAACGACCGATGAACTCGCGGGCATCTTGAACCTCGATCCCTCCACGCTCCGTCGCTGGCGCACTGCCCGCCCCCTGCAAGGGCCGCCGTTCGTCCATGTATCCGATCGCGTCACCCTGTACAGCGCGATTGCCGTCGAACACTGGCTGCGCAGTCGCCGTGTCGATCCCGAACAGGCGGCCTGACATGGCGATAGCGACACCTGCTTCCGCCGTCGAGGCCGTGCCGGTTGGCGTCCGCCTCACCGCTGATGTCGAATACCGACCCAACCGGCCTTCGCCCTACCGAGCTCGGGTGCGCTGGTGGGACCCCGCGACAAAGTCCCGCAAGTCCATCTCCGAGGCCAAGGCGACCGAGGACGAGGCCCAAGAGTGGATCTCGGCCCTGGTCGAGGCCGCCCAGGCCGGCATCAACCCGTCGCTTGCCACCATGCCATTGGCCGACTACGGCACCGCGAACATGAACCTCGCGCTTCGAGGGCTGGAGCTCAAGACGCTCGACCCCTATATGGCCGGTTGGCGTCTGCGCGTAGTGCCCTCCCTCGGGCATCTACCGGTTCGGATGATCACCAACGGTGCGGTGGACCACACCGTCTACCGGTGGATCGCTGACGAGTACAGCCGCTCCACCGTGAAAAGCACCATCGCCGTCCTCGTTCGCGTCATGGAGCAGGCCGTTCGAGACGGGCTCATCAAGGTCAACCCCGCGCGCGTCAGCGGCTGGCAGCGCCAGTACCAGCAGGTCGAGGACGAGCTGAACGACCCGCGTGCGCTCGCCTTGCCCGACTGGGAGACCCTCCAGGCCCTCGCCAAGGCCCTGGTCGCTCGCTCATACGGCCAGTACCAGGGCTGGGGCGACGTGATCACTTTCGCCGCGTCCACGGCAGCCCGCATCGGCGAGGTCTCCGGAGTCCGCGTCAAGGACATCGACACCGACACCTGGATCTGGACCGTACGAAGGCAGACCACCCCCGCCCGAGGCGGGCTCGTCGACAAGGCCACCAAGGGAAAGCGCGCCCTCAAGGTACCCCTCATCGAAGAGGTACGGCCGATGGTGGCCCAACGCCTGCTCGCGGCCGGCAACAGCCCAGACGCCCGGATCTTCTTCGGCCCCCGCGGCGGACGCATCTCCACCGCCGTCCTGCGCGACGCCACCCACTGGGACAACGTCGTCACAGAGCTCGGTTTCGAGCACCTTCGGCGACACGACCTGCGCCACGCCGGGCTGACCTGGTTCGCCGACGCAGGCGTCCCCCTCCATGTCCTGCGCAAGATCGCCGGACACGGCTCGCTGACCACCACTCAGCGCTACCTGCACCCCGACGCCGGCCAGATCACGGCAGCTGGTGCGGCGCTTTCTGCGCACCTCATGGTGCTCCGTGCACCCCGTTCGCTGCCAGTCACGGCCGTCTGACCCACACTGAGCGCGCTGGTCCCCAACTGGTCCCCAAAAACGATCAAGGGGCCGTTTCAGATTGCTCTGAAACGGCCCCTGACCTGCGACTTCGAAAAGTCGGGACGACAGGATTTGAACCTGCGACCCCTTGACCCCCAGTCAATGTCGCCGGCCGCGTCCTTCTCGGCCTGGACCGCGGCCAGCATCCGCGTGAACGTCCCATCAAGCGCCCACCTGCGAAAACGCGTATACAAGGTCTGCCAAGGCCCGTACCGTGCCGGCACGTCACGCCATGCCGTGCCCGTCCGAAGCTTCCACACGATCCCGTTCAACACCAGCCGATCGTCCAACCGCGGCCGCCCCGACGACGACCGCGGCAACAAGGCGGACTAGGAGACACAGGCAGGCCGGGGCATTTGCCAGCTCCGCCTCCGGCATGGACGGGGGTAACCCAGTAGCTGGACGGTCGAGATCCGGGGAGCAGGCCGGCCACCGCATGTGACCGCGGCCGGCTCTTCGAGCTTGGCTTCTCGCCAGGTGTACTGGCATTCAGGCCCTGGGTTGACCCCATGACAACAAGGGTTGTCGCCGACCCTCTAGAGTGACCGCTGCGCCCGTATTGCGTCGGCCGCCGACATCTGAGGAGTACGAGGCATGAGCGGGGAAGAGGGACCGCCGCCCTGCGGCCTCTTCACGTGGTCAATTCGGCGACGGATCAGGCCGGGGCGGCCTCGGTGCGAGCCGCGAACTCGCGCTGCCTCAGCGTCGGTGGATCCCCAGAAACCCTGTTGCCCCCTCCCCCGTTCCTGAGCGACAAGAAGCGGTAGAGTTAATAGTTGTCGCATGACAATTATGAAGAGGGTGCACAACATCCGGACCTCGGAGCGGATCAGGTCTGGGGGTCTGCCGGCGCGGGAGGGGTCGTCTCCCGGGCTCAGACGCCCTCGGCCTACCAGGCCGCCGCCGGATGCCAGCTCATCCGCCAGCCCGCTCCTCGCAGAAATGACCCTGCCCATGACGAACTTCCTGGCTGTGGAACGTGCATTGCGTACGGCAGCGCCCCACGACCTGCTCCGCACGGTCCGGGCCGCTCTCATCGAGCATTTCCACGCGATCGAAGTCGAACTCCTCATGGCCGACTACAGCCTCAGCGTGCTGCAGCCGGTGACCGCTCTGCCGCACACGTCGGAGCCTCTGCCAGTTCAGGCGAGCTCCGAGGGACGCGCTTTCGGCAGTCAGGAACCGTACGGCCAGTACGCGGCGCAAAACGGGGCGGTGGATCTTCATCTGCCCGTGACCGTACGCGGCGACCGCCTGGGCATCCTCACGGTTCGCATGCCCGAGGAGGCGTGCACCTCGTCGACGGTTGGTGAGCTGACGGATCTGGCGGAGCTGCTCGGGCACGAGATCATCGTCGCTGAACGTGATACCGACCTGTATCTCCAGGCACGGCGTGCCAGCCGTCTCACCCTGGCGGCCGAAATGCAGTGGCAGCTGCTGCCGGCACGGGCTTGCGCCCGGCCGGAATACGCCATCGGGGCCCAGCTGGAGCCGGCGTACGACATCCACGGGGACAATTTCGACTGGTCCACCACGGCCGAAACCCTCACCCTCACGGTCACCAACGGCATGGGCGAGGGGATCCAGGCCTCGCTGCTGACGAATCTCGCGATCAACGCGCTGCGCAACGCCCGGAGGGCCGGTATCGGTATCGCCGACCAGGCGGCGCTGGCCGATCAGGCCGTCTACGCGCAGTACCGGGGGCAGAAGTACGTATCCACCCTCCTGCTGTGCTTCGAGCTGGGCACCGGGCGGGGACAGGTGGTGGATGCCGGGTCTCCGCAGCTGTGGCGTTACCGGGACAGATGCGTCGAGCGCCTCGAGTTCGAGGCACAGCTCCCCCTGGGCATGTTCGAGGAGTCCCCTTACACCGCGCAGGAGTTCCAGGCTCTGCCCGGGGACCGGTTGATCTTCGTGAGCGATGGTGTCTACGCGGCTGCGAGCGCGGGTGGCGAGGCGTACAGCGAACGTGCTCTGGCCCGGGCGATCCAGGCCACCAGCCTGCTGCCGGCGGCCGCGGTACCGCGGGCGATCCTCGAGGAGCTGGCGGTCTACCGGGCTGCCGACGCCGATGACGATGCGATGGTCCTGTGCCTGGACTGGTTCGGGCGGTAGGCCAGAACCTGAGAGCTCGTGCAGGACACCCGGCGCGCCCGCTGCTGCGGGGGGCGCGCTGAGGTCGTCCAGCGGGGATACTTTCGTGAAAGAGGGCAGACGAGGCGTATCCGTTCAGATAGATACCTGTCGCCGGCGGTGCCTTTCCCGAAGGGACATGCACCTGCCTACAGGGAGTGACACCACTGTGAGCCGCGTGGAACCGCCCGAGGATTCCCTGTACGAGACGGCCTGCGAGGTGGCTGAGGCCGCGGGGGCTTTGATGAGCCTCTGGGAGAGGTCGGCGCAGAGTATCCCTCCGCGCTTGTCGGCTCTGCAGTTGCGGGCGCTGGTCTCGGTACAGGGAGCAGACCGGATCAATCTCACGCAGCTTGCGGAGGATATCGACGCGACGACGCCCGCCACCAGCCGTTTGTGCGACCGGCTTGAGGCTGCCGGGCTGCTGCGCCGCGACCGCGGTGACTCCGACCGGCGCGAGATCGTCCTGACGCTGACGGCTCAGGGGCAGCAGGCCATCGAGGCGTTGGCCGAGCAGCGCTGCCGGGCTGTCCGCGACGTTCTCGTGCGTGTACCTCCCGAGCAGTGCCGGGAGCTGTTGGACGGTCTGCGTGCCTTCAGCCGGGCATGCGAGTCCGCCTCCGCTGACCGCGAGCAGTGAGTCCGCGGCCCTTTGTGGCGGAATGGAGGAGAGCGTCGTTGATGAAGAGCTCATCGCGGCCGAGGATGCACGTGCTCCCGGCGCCGGCCGTTGCCATGCAGGGCCGAGGCGTTCAGCCGTCGGTGGGTTGCCGTGTTCCTGTCCAGTCCAGGCAGACCACTGCCGCATCGTCGGAGAGATCGATTCCCCCGTGGTGCTGCACGAGCCCGTCGACAAGGGCCCGGGCGGTCTCGTGCGGGGATGACCTCTGGGTGGCGGCGATCGTCTCGCGCAGGGCGCGTTCACCGAAGGTAAGGCCGTCCTCGCCCGGCGCACCGTGAACGCCGCTGCTCACGATCACCAGACGGTCCCCCGGGGACACGGTGAAGGGCTGCTCACGGTACTCGGTCTCCTGGAACATCCCCAGAGGCGTCTGCGTTTCGAAGACCACCTGCTCCACGAGGCTGTCACGCACCCGGAACACATGGGGTGACCCCGCGTCCACCGCGTGAGCGGAACCGGTGCTCAGATCGAAGCGCAGCAGCAGCGACGGTGCGCTCTGCTTTCCTCCGTACTGGGCGTAGACGGCTTCGCTCGCGAGGCAGGCCTGCTGGTCGAGGGGGACTCCTGCCCGGCGGGCGTTGCGCAGGGCGCTGACGGTGAGGCTGGTCAGCAGGGCGGCGTCGATGCCGTGTCCCTGGCCGTCGGTGCAGGTGACGGTGAGGGTGTCGTCGGTGGTGCTCCAGTCGAAGTTGTCGCCGCCGATGGAGTAGGCGGGCTCCAGGTGGGCGCCGAGGGTGTATTCCGGCCGGCTCAGACCGCGGCCGGGGAGGAGCTGCCACTGCATTTCGGCGGCCAGTGTGAGCCGTCGGCGGCGGCGGGCCTGCAGGTAGAGGTCGGTTTCCCGTTCGGCCACGATCAGTTCGTGCCCCAGGGCTGTGGCGAAGGCGGCGAGTTCCAGCATGCGGGGGGCGCCTTCGACAGGCTCGGGAAGGCGAGCGGAGAGGACGCCCAGGCGGTCGCCTCGAACGGTGACCGGGAGGTGGGCGATCACGATGCCGGGTTCGTCGGTGACTTCCACGACCGGGGCCTGGGCGGTGAACGCCCTTCCGGCGGGGGTCCCGTCGCGGACGGGTACCTGGGATCCGGTGTGCGGGAGCCGCGTGACCGGTTGCAGCACGGAGAGGCCGTAGTCCGCGAGCAGGAGCGTGACCTCGCTCGCCTGCACGTAGGTGGCCAGCAGTTCACTGGCCGCCGGGAGGAGTGCGGTGGGGGGTGCGGCCCGCAGTGCGCTCTCCGCGGCGCCGAGCCAGACGTCGCAACGGTTGTTCATAGCCTCTTCCCTCATGACCCGCGTGTGCCCGCCAGTCGGCGTGGCGGTTCAGGCGCGCTACCGGCCTGGTTTTCGCGCTGTACAGCGAGCCGCGCGCCTCCCCGTTAAGTGCCTTTCGCACGACGATCTCTTCCTGCATTGCCATGCGAGCCGGTCAGGCGCTCTCGCGGCCATCGCCGCGTACCTCTTCGTCGGGGCCTATGTGGAGAAGCGCCGCGGTACGGAAGGTCTGCAGGCTTTCGGCGAGCGCTCCGAGATCGGCTTCGGGGATCTTCGCCAGGACGGTCTCGATTTCGCTCGACCGCCAGACGCGCATCTGCGCGAGCGCCCTGTGCCCGCCGGGGCTCAGCCTCAGTTCGACTTCCCGGCGGTTGCCTGTAGCGCGGGAGCGATGGATGAGGCCGGCGGCTTCCAGCCGGTCGCACAGGCGACTGACCGAGGGGGACGTGGATCCGAGCGCTATGCCGAGGTCGCGCAGGTTGACGCCGTCCCACTTCTCGATCACCGTCAGCGCGCGCAGCTGCGAGGGTGAGACCGGGGAGAGGTCGGGGACTTCTCCGCCTCGGCCCCACAGCACCTCCAGAATTTCCAGGAGCGTGCACGCCTCAAGAGCCACTTGGTCGTGGCGGACGGATGGCACAGTTCGGGGCACTTGCTCACTCTGAGAGCTGAATGCCTGTTTGTCAGTCGCCTCGTTGTCAAGCACCTGTGGGTACCTCTCGGTGGACGAACTGGGGCCGGCTGGCGCCTGGTGCGGGGGTGGCCGGGCCTGCTCGGAGCGGGACGGGCTGCTCCAGCGGCTTCTGCCGCTGGGTATGAGGCTAGCCGAGAGTCTCCGGCCGGGTAACGCCCGGAGGCAAAGCACCCGGAGTGGGTCTCTCGTCTTCTCGATGCGGGAAGGTGATGCGCAAGGCCATGGCCAGGGTGTCGTCGGCGTGGAGAACGATGGTGTGCATGTCGGCGGCGATGGCGTGGGGAATGCCGGCCAGGGGCAGGTGGGCGTGGGTCTGCGCTGCCTGGACAAGCCGGACCTCTCCTTCTTCCACGTCTTTGCGGCTTTCCGTGAGGCCGTCGGTGTAGAGGAGAAGGAGGTCTCCCGGGTCCAGGCGGGCGCTCAGCACGCGATCGCTCCCCGGACAGGGGAACCCGATGCCCCGGCCTCGCACCTCGAGGTACTGCGCGGTTCCGTCGGAGCGTACGAGCAGGGCGGGTGGGTGGCTTCCGTTGGCGAGCTGGAGTTCTCCGGTCGCGGGGTCGATCCGGGCCAGGAGCACGGTCGCCATGAGGCGCGGGTCGAGGGGCATGAGGATGTCGTGGGTGCGGGCCAGGATCGACTGCAGGGGATGGCCTTCAAGCGCCAGGGTTCTCACGGCGTGGGTGACGTTGAGGGCGCTGCGGGTGCTCCGTACGCCGTGGCCGACCGCGTCGACGATGGTGATGTGGAGCGTTCCGTCGGGGAGGACGAACCAGTCGTAGAGGTCACCGCCGGTGGGTGCGCCGGGATCGGCGGGGGCGTAGTGCACGGCAAGGTCGAGACCGGGGATCCGAGGCGGCGGCGGCCGCAGGGCGTCCTCGAGCTCCTGCAGGACTTGTCCATGGGCCTGGCGTAGCTGCTCGTCCTGCTCTTCGAGCTGCACGTAGAGGGCCACGACTCCGGCGTTGGTCTCGGCGAGCTCGTGCTTCAGGAGCCGGTGGCCGGCGGCGAGGGAATCGGCGAGAGCGAAGGCGGCCCGGAGTTCCTCGTCGCTGTCGCGGGATTCGGCCGCTGGCCCGATCGGCGAGTCGACCGGCAAGGGGGTGAGGCACTGGATGCCCGCGCAGGGGAATTCTGCTGCAGGGGTCAGGATGTGCCACGTGGCCGAGCGGTCGGTGATTGCGGGCGCGGGCAGAGGCAGGTTGCCGGCTTCCAGGGGGCCGGCGGAGCGGGAGCCCTGAAAGGTGACGGCCAGGACTCTTCCGCCAGCGGGGTCGTTCTCACACGAGGCGGTCAGGGTGACGGGGCGTCCGGCACGGAACTCGGGCGCGGCAAGATCGGTAACCGAGAGCGTCAAGCGCCCCCGGACATCCGCCGGCAGGTGGTGGGCCCGGGCCAGTGAGCGCACCGCCTGCCGCAACTCTGCTGGCGTGGAGTAGCGGTTCTCGTTCACGGCATCACCTGCTGGGGGCATGCCGCCAGTACCGTGGCATCGTCCCGGGAGTGCCGGTGGCGGTGCACGATCGCTGCCGCGAGCAGGGGCGGTGGCAGGCGCAGCAGGAACTCCGCAGGCGCATGCGACCAGCGCGTGTCGATGCCGTCGGTGTGCAGGACGACGGCGGCTCCCTCGGGAAGGGGCTGCTGCCGCGTCGTTGGGGTGGGCCTGCGCCAGCCGACGATGCCGGGCTGCCCGGTCACCCGGTCGTGCACCTCATGGGGGGAGAGCACAACCATGCGGACGTTGCCGATGCCGCTGTACTCGGCGTGCCCGGCGTGGAGGCGGGCGACGGCGACCGCGGCGCCCCGGGTATGGCGCAGTGTCCGGTGCATGGCGGTCACGATGTCGCAAAGGGGTTGTTCCACGGTCTTGCGGAACGAGCGCAGGGCGGCCTGGGCCGTTTCTTCTGCTTCGGGGCCGTGGCCGAGTCCGTCGATGACGGCAGCGGTACGGGCGGTATCGGTGTCCAGGACTGCGGCGGCGTCACCGCAGCGCGTTTCGCCGTCGGCGGGCACGCTGACCAGTCCCGAGTCCTGCCGTGCGGTGTGACGGTCGCCGGGCGGGGTGAGCCGGGCGCACGCCAGGGCCCCGGTGCCGGACCGGGTCTCGATGGTGAAGGTCGTGGCGATACGGCTGACGGCGCCGAGGCCGGCGCCGAGGGTGCTCGTGGTGCTGTAGCCATCGGTGAGACAGCGTGCCCGGTCCGGCATGCCGGGGCCGTGGTCGGCGGCGAGGATCTCCAGGCCGCCGCCCAGCGGGAGCGGATGGATGTACAGGGCGCCGTCGGTGGCGTGCTTGGCGATGTTGCTCGCCAGCTCGGAGGCAACGACCGCCGCCTGGTCCGGGAGGGCGCCGGTCAGGCCACACTCCAGTGCTGCGGCGCGTGCGGCCTGCGCCGCGACGTGAACGGCGCTGTGGTGGTCGATGCGGGTGTACGCGGTAGGAGCTGCGGTCGTCAGAGTCACGGGCGGGCCCACCGGGTGACGGTCACCGTCGTGCCTTGGCCGGGGGTGGTTCGTACCGTGAAATCGTCCATCAGGCGTTTGGCGCCACCCAGACCGTGGCCGAGTCCGCCCCCGGTCGTGAACCCGTCGGTGAGGGCTTCCTCGACGTCACGGATGCCGGGTCCGCTGTCGCTTATCGTCAGCCGCAGCCCCTGCCTGCCGTCGTGGCGCGGGTACTCGATGAGCAGGGTCCCGCCGCCGCCGTGAACGTAGGCGTTGCGGGCCAACTCACTGACCGCGGTGACCACTCGGGTCTGGTCCACGATCCCGAAGCCGACTTCCAGGGTCGCGGCGCGCACGGCGTGTCGCACCGACAGCAGATCTTCTTCCGTGCGCAGGGCGACGTGCAGGGGTGTGTCGGGGACGGCGGAAACCGGTGGCAGGCCGGGGAGGGCTGTGGGGGCGGGGGGGCTGTCAGCTCGCTGTGTCATATAGGGCCCCTTTCAGGGGCTGCTGGCTCGAATGCCATCCCAGAACGGCCATGGCCTGTTCCGCGTGGACGGCCGTTTCGACACCGGTGAGTTCCAGGCCCAGCTCGATGAGGGTGACGGCTACCGCGGGCCGCATGCCGGCCACGATCACCCGGGCTCCCATCAGGCGGGCCATGGCGGTGACTTCCATGAGCGTACGGGCGGCGAAGGAGTCGATGATCTCCAGACGGGAAATGTCGATCAGCACCCCGCGGGCCCCCTCGGCCGTGATGTGTTCGGCGAGTTCCCCGCTGAAGGCAGTTGCGGCTCTGTCATCGAGATCGACGAGGAGACCGGTGAGCAGGACGTCGCCCAGGCGCAGGATGGGGACGGCGGCAGCAGGACGGCCCGTCACAAAGCCACCCGGGTGCGGGGGTCCGGCCCGTCCGCGGCCGTGATGTGCAGTGCCGCGGACAGGGCGTCGGCGAGGGTGGCCTTGGTGACGATGCTGGACAGGTCGATGCCCAGGTGTGCGATGGTCTGCGCGATCGTCGGCCGGATGCCGCTGATGATGCAGTCCGCCCCCATGAGACGCACCGCGCGGACGGTGTGCACCAGGTGTTCGGCCACCGCGGTGTCCACTGTCGGGACGCCGGTGATGTCGATGATGGCGACTTGTGCCTCGTGCTCGGCGATGGCCCCGAGGAGGGCCTCCATCACCACCTGGGACCGCACGGTGTCAAGGGTGCCGATCAGGGGGACGGCGAGAATGTGATGCCACAGCCGTATCACCGGGGTCGACGCCTCCAGCAGCTGCCGACTCTGGCGACGGATGATCTCCTCTCGTCCCTCGACGTAGGTGGCGAAGGACAAGGCCCCCGCAGCGTCGAGGAGTTCGTTGATCAACAGCGCGGCGGCGAAGAGGTCTCCGGCATCCTGTGTGGTGTGCTGGACGGCTTCCAGCAGCGCCTCCTTCAGGGCGAGGACCGCAAGGGAGGTGGACGTCGGCGTGGCACCCGTCCGCGCTCTGCGCAGGGACAGGCCTGTCACGGCGCGGTTCAGGTCGGCGTGAGAGACCACCACCTCCTTCACCGGCAGCGAAGTGCCCAGGCCCGCGAGGAGGGCGGCGATGAGGGCGTCGGCCTCCTCCCGGAGCTCCCGCTCACCGATACCTGTTCCGGGGTCGGACCGCTCCAGCTGCAGCCGCACCCACCGGTCCGCGATCTCCTCAGCGCTCCCGTGGAGCGCCTCTGTGACACGCTTCCGCACGTCGGCCGTACTGCTGCTCACTCAGGTCCCTCACAGTCCTTGACGTTCCCCGCCTCAAGGCGGGCACTGTGGCGGGACGCCGCCTTCCGGATTTATCCCGCACGCGCAACTATTGTCGTGCGACAAATATAGGCACGGGATCGGGGCAGGGGGAACCCCGGCACGCGGCAGCGCACGACGCGACGCCGACCCGCGCCGCCCTACCGGGCCGTACAAGCGCTGTTCCTGCACGCCGCGCAGAGGCAAACACAGGGACGAGAGCCCTTCCCGCCAGCAACGCCGACTCGGAGCCCCCACCCCGAATCGGCTCGCTCCTGCCAGTCGGCATTGATTCGGGAGCACTCAACGGCTTCAGGCCTCCCGTAGGAAGCGCACCGGTGCCCGCGCGGTGGACTGCGAGCGCCGGCCGTACCGCCTCGCGGTCGCCAGGCCGCCCGACCCCCTGGCGCTTGCCGCCCGATGCGCCGCCGCCATCGGCGTAAACCACCAGCACCCGCACCCGTAGGCGCAGAAGACCCGCGAGGTGATGCCCCTCTGCCCGGGGGTAGGTTGCCTCCCTACACGTTCGACGGAAACAAGGGGCATCACGTGGCAGTGCAGCACAGCGGTGACAGCGCGGGCCTGCCGTCGGCAGTAGTGGACTGCGCACTGTATGAGCACGGGAAGCGGATTCCGGGCCAGGGGAACCTGGGCGGAATCATGGAGCGAATAGACCCCGATGCGCGCCGGTTCGCATAGATCGGCCTGTACGAGCCGAGCGAAGAGCAGCTGCAGGAGGTGGCCGAGGCGTTCGGCCTGCACCCGCTCGCGGTCGAGGACGCAGTCCACGCGCATCAGCGGCCGAAGCTGGAACGCTACGGCGACATGCTGTTCCTCGTCCTGAAGACGATCGTCTACGTCGACCACGAAAAAGTCACCACGACCAGCGAGATCGTCGACACCGAGGAGGTCATGGTCTTCGCCGGCCCCGGGTACGCGATCACCGTCCGCCACGGCAGCGCCCCGTCCCTGGACGGCGTACGCCAGCAGCTTCAGGACGACCCGCGGCAGTTCGGCTGCGGGCCCGCGGCTGTCCTGCACGCGGTCGCGGACCGGGTCGTCCACCGCTACGTCGAAGTGGCCGATGCCTTCGCCGGTGACGTCGACACCCTGGAAAGTGAGGTCTTCTCCCCCGACCGGCCGGTGGGCCTTGACCCCGGATTTTGAACACGTCTATGCGGCTCGGGCCAGGGTAGTTGATGTTGTTTGGAAGGCGTTCTCGAAGGCGATCGGAGATCGCTGACCGAGGCT